>JAISWS010000112.1 GCA_031270725.1 Syntrophomonadaceae bacterium
ATGTGAAATAGAAAGTTTGGCAAATGAACTTAAAGAAAAAATACCGATAAACAATGAATATCCGACGTTATTATTAAGAATAGGATATGCCGATATGATGCCATATTCTCCAAGAAAAAAAGTAATGATAGAAAGCTTATATGGATTATAGATTGGATTTGATTGTATACTCATCATTGCCTATAGTTTTTATGTTTCATGAATTTGAGGAAATTTTATTTCTAAAATATTGGTTAAATAAGGACAAAAATTATTTACGTAATAAATTTGGAAGAATTGGACAAAAAATCTATGCTCAATATAGCAAATTTTCAACGGCCGGTTTTGTCCTTGCGGTTGCTGAAGAATTTATACTTATAAGTGTTTTGACTTATATCTCAATAATATATTTGAATTATTATTTGTGGTTTACGGTTTTTATGGGATTTTTTATTCACATAATAATACATATATTTCAATGGTTAATTTATAGAAGATATTTGCCGACAATAGTTTCCAGTATATTGGTTTTACCTTATTGTATCTATTGTTTTATAGATATTATGAATAAAAATGTTTTAGAAATTGAATGGATAATAGTTTGTTCAATTGTAGGAATAATATGTGTTTTAATAAATTTAAAATTTATACATTATATAGGGCATAAATTTAGCAGGTGGGAAAATAGAATAATATAATCATGGGGCACTGCATATAGCGAAGCTGTTGAAAAACCGCCGCTTTTGAAAATCGCGTTTCTGAAACCCGCATAAACAGGCGCTTTTTAACCGGCGAAAATCCGCAAAGGAAGGTTTTTCGACAATTTCAACAGGTCTATATGCGCTTCGCCGCCAGTAGGCGGCTCGGTGACCCGTGTGGCTAGGTCATTTCGCTTCGCTCCATTCCCACGCCGTTGTTCCGGCACATTTTGGCGGCCCTGGTTTTTGCTGCGCAAAGCCTTTATTTGGGCTGCAAAAACGTCATATACAGCCGGAACGGATTCGGCACATTCACGCAAATAAAACTCACGGCGTCTATCGCCGTCCACGCGCGTTAACATTCGATAATGTGTCCAACGTCAAATCGCTATGTAGTGCGTAGCGATTCGGGAACGCCTGATAAAGCTGACGCATATTCCGCAAATTAATAAAAAAAAAGAAAATAAGTATTGACAAAAAATAAAAGTGCTATTATTATAAAACATACCATATAGATAGGTATAGTATGAAAAACTAAAAGTATCTGTGCAGGAAAAAATTTTTAGGAGGAATAAAGCATATGTCAACAAAAATCGCGAACAAATTAACTGACTTAATCGGAAACACCCCTTTGCTGGAATTGTCGAACTACAATGAGCAAAACCAACTGGACGCCAAGGTTATCGCGAAACTGGAGTATTTTAACCCTTTGTCTTCCGTAAAGGACCGTATCGGTTACGCTTTGATCAAAGACGCGGAAGATAAGGGGCTCATTAACAAAGACACGGTCCTGATTGAACCTACCAGCGGAAATACCGGAATCGCTTTAGCGTTCGTAGCGGCGGCTAAAGGTTACAAATTACTGCTTACTATGCCTGACACTATGAGTGTTGAAAGAAGAAATCTCTTGAAAGCGCTGGGGGCTGAACTGGTATTGACGCCGGGCGCCAACGGAATGAAGGGAGCTATCGCCAGGGCCAATGAATTGCAGGCTGAGACTTCCAATTCGTATATCCCCGCGCAGTTTGACAATCCCGCCAACCCTCAGATACACAGGCTGACGACAGCCGTGGAAGTCTGGAACGATACCGACGGCCAGGTCGATATTTTTATAGGCGGAGTAGGCACCGGCGGAACCATAACCGGCGTGGGTGAGGTTTTAAAACAAAAGAAACCGGAAGTGCAGATTATAGCGGTGGAGCCGTTTGATTCCCCGGTTTTGTCCGAAGGAGTTTCCGGGCCGCATAAGATTCAGGGCATCGGCGCCGGCTTCGTCCCTTCAGTGCTGAATATCGAGGTTATTGACGAAATTTTTAAAGTCAAAAATGAAGAAGCTTTTGAAACGGCCCGGGTGCTGGCCAAGACAGAAGGGTTGCTGGTTGGCATTTCCTCAGGCGCGGCGGCCTTTGCCGCTACGGAAATAGCGAAAAGGCCGGAGAATAAAGGCAAAGTAATAGTGGTACTGCTGCCTGATACCGGCGAAAGATATTTGTCAACAGCTTTATTTAATCTGGAATAGCTCCGGCTTTGACGGGTACGCGCTGAACCGGAGGAAATTACGGGAGGTGTAATTATGAAAATACAGGACAGATTTATTGAGGGCCGCAATTATTACTTTCCTATATTTATGAAAAATCTGGTTCAGGTCAAAAACGGCTCTGTAGCTGTTATCAAACAGGATAATTTTATAATGCAGATAAATGTCAGAGAAAATTTTAAGGGAAATTTTTTAAAACGGCAGTGGGGTATTAAAATGAACGAGACGAATAACAGCAATCTGCAGGAAATTATTTCCGATAAAGATTTGGAATTGTTGCGTTCTTACATAGAAAGCATAAAATTTGGTTCCGTTACTTTGCATATACATGACGGAAAAGTGGTTCAGATTGAAAAGAATGAAAAGATAAAAATCAAATAAATCAAATAAATCAAATACCTCAAACACTTATTTACATGAATATCGACCAGTAAACTGGAGATAGAACTGATAGGATTAGTTTTGCTCCGCTTTATTGGTCATTTTTTAAGCGAGGATACTGGAAAGGATAATAAATAATGTCAAAAAAATTAACACAAATAGCTATTTACGGTAAAGGCGGCATAGGCAAATCTACTACTACCTCAAATATAAGCGCGGCGCTGTCTGTCGCGGGATATAAAGTCATGCAATTCGGCTGTGACCCTAAAAGCGATTCGACCAATACCTTAAGAGGCGGAACGTACATCCCGACAGTGCTGGATACTTTGCGCGAAAAGAATGTGGTGAAACCTGAGGAGGTGATATTTGAAGGTTTTAACGGAATTTACTGTGTGGAAGCGGGAGGGCCGTCGCCCGGGGTAGGATGCGCGGGACGCGGTATCATCACGGCGGTTCAGCTTTTTAAACAAAAGAAAGTGTTTGAAGAATATGATTTGGACTATGTAATTTACGATGTCCTGGGCGATGTGGTCTGCGGCGGTTTTGCCGTTCCTATCCGCGAAGGCATAGCGGAACATGTGTTTACCGTTTCTTCAGCCGACTTTATGGCCATTTTTGCCGCCAATAATTTATTTAAAGGCATCCATAAATACTCCAATAACGGAGGCGCTCTGCTGGGAGGGGTGATCGCCAATTCCATAAACGAACCTTACGCCAAGGATATTATTGATGATTTTGTAGACGTTACAAAGACGCAGGTAGTAGAATATGTTCCGCGCTCTGTTACGGTTACGCAAAGTGAGCTGCAGGGAAAAACCACGGTGGAGGCCGCTCCGGATTCCAAGCAGGCGCAGGTTTATAAACAGCTGGCGGAAAAAATCGCTAACCATACGGAGTCTAAAGTTCCCGAACCGCTGGGGATAGAGGAATTAAGGAACTGGGCGGCCAGATGGGGCGAGACCCTTTTGTCCCTGCAATCCGGAGAAGTACGCAGCGCGGCGGAAAAAATTTAAAAAAATTCAAAAAACGGAAAGAAATTTTAAAATGAAAGGAGTTTTGATAATGTCAAATTTTGAGTATAAAAAAATAAACATAGACGACGATACCAGCCCTAAACGGGAAGACAGTATGGGAAGTATCAAAGCGTATTCCGGCAAGGTGAGCGAATTACTGGAAAAAGTGAACACTGGCAATCCTTTGGAATGGCATAACCGTTCGTTTGAGCAAGCGTCTCAATGCTTACTCACCCAAACGGTAAACCGTATTTTGACCATTCGGGATTCGGCGCTTATTATACATGGGCCGGTGGGATGCGCGCAAGGTTCTTACGGGTACCGCGAAATTTACCGCAATGTGCCGATTCAATTGCAGCGGCCTAATTTTCAATTAAATATTTTAAGCAGTAATTTAACGGAACAGGACATTGTATTCGGAGGCGAAAAAAAACTCCGGCAAGCGATAGAAACTTCGGTTCAGCGTTATAATCCCAAATCTATCATTATTGCGACGTCATGCGCGTCAGGAGTGATGGGGGACGATATCGAAGGAATAGTGGAATCTATGCAGCCGGATATTGAAGCGCGCCTGATACCTATTCACTGCGAAGGTTTCCGTTCGCAGATTTCCCAGTCGGCCTTTGACGCGACCGCGCACGCGATTGTTAAATATCTGGTAAAGGCGCCGGAGAAAAAGCAGAAGGATTTAGTTAATATTATCGCGCCTTTCAGCGTAACCTGGGCGGATCGGGTAGAATTAACCCGTTTATTTACCAAAATCGGCTTGCGTCCCAGATTTATTCCGGATTTCGCCAGTACGGACGAGCTGGTGGAAATATCCGAAGCCGCTGTTACGGCGCCGACCTGCCCTTCTTACGGTTTTTATTTACAGAACGCCCTGTATGAAAAGTTTGGAGTGCCGTTTTTCAGAGAACCGGCGCCGTTGGGTATAGAATATACGGAAATCTGGTTCCGCAATATCGCTAAATACACAGGGAAAGAAAAAGAAGTGGAAGAGTTGATAAAAGAAGAAAAAGCGCAAGTGCTGCCGCGGCTGGAGGAATTCAAAAAAACCTTCAAAGGGAAGGACTCAAGTATTTTTGTTTCCGCCGGACAGGCCCGGGCGGTATTTATTCCTAAATTTGCCGCTGAGTTAGGTATGAATGTGGCGGCTGTTAATACTTTGGAATTAGACCCTTTTATAATGGAGGAGCTGCAAAGCGTTTATGAGCAAATAGGCGATTTTGAAGTACACGCTTCGGATGTGCAGCCCTTTGAGCAAAGCCATATGCTGAACAGGATGAAACCGGACTTGTATACCGGATGCCCGTTCATGGGATTGTATAAACGGGACGGCAGTCATGTGCGCAACCATTCGTACCGTTCCGACTTTTCCATACAGTCCAATCAATTTGCTTTTAAAGGATTGTTGAATTACGGCTTTATTATACAACGAGCTTTGAATAATCCTTCCCTGAATAAGACTTTGCACGAAAAGCGTCCGACGCCTTATAAGGACTGGTGGTACGAACAAGATGATATATTGGCTTACGCCCGTCAATAATGAAATGATGAGATGAAAAGAAGGGATAAAAATGTCGCTTAAATCGGTGGAAAATACCGTTAATAAAATAGAAAAAGAAACAGATGAAAAGTGCTTGGAATCGCCTAAATATACCTGCGCTTTAGGAGGAGCGCTGGCTGTAATAACGAATATTGACCGTTTCGTTCCCATCATACACGCCGGCGCCGGCTGCGGAACTAATCAGATGCTGTCATTTCGCTCAGGCGGAGGCAACCAAGGCATAGGTTACATTAGCGGAATGATTACGCCTTCATCTAATTTGTCGGAAAAAGAAGTAGTATTTGGCGGCGAGGAGCGTTTGGCACAGCAAATCAGGGCTACTATTGACTTGATTGACGGTGATGCTTTTGTGGTTGCTAACGGTTGCATTGCCGGAATGATAGGCGATGATATCGAAGCGGTGGTACGCGGGTTCGCGGAAGAAGAAGCGCCGGTAGCTTATGTGAATTCCAGCGGTTTTGCCGGCAATACTTATTTAGGGTACGAGGAAACCTTAAAATCACTTATTAACCAGCTTACTGAAGAACAGGGTAAAGTGAAAGGACGAGTAAACGTTTTTGGGTTTGTTCCGTACCAGGATATATTTTGGCGTGGCAACCTGCGCAAAATAGGAGATCTTTTGCGAGGGATAGGTTTGGATGTGACACAGGTCATAGGGGATTTTAGCGGACTTGAAGGGGTAAGAAGATTGCCTTCGGCGGAGCTGACTATTGTTGTTTCACCCTGGGTTGGTTTAGGCCCGGCCAAATTGCTGGAAGAAAAATACGGGATTCCCTATTTGAGTTTTCCGAATCTGCCGGTCGGTCCGCGGGATACTACCGAGTTTTTGCGTTTAGTAGCAAAGGCATT
>JAISWS010000121.1 GCA_031270725.1 Syntrophomonadaceae bacterium
AGATTAAATTTAATAAATAAGAAAAGAAACTTAAGGAGGTTTTCAAATGGACGTTTTATTATTATCACGTTTGCAATTTGCCATTACAGCAGCGATTCACTTTATTTTTCCGGCGCTTACTATTGGAATGGCTTGGCTGAATGTGGTTTTTGTCGCAAGATATGTCCGCAGCGGCGATTTGGAAGACCAAAAACTGGCTAATTTTTGGATCAACGTTTTCACTTTAACTTTTGCTTTGGGAGTTGCCACCGGAGTGGTTATGGTTTTTCAATTTGGCACTAACTGGGGAGATTATGCCCGTTTTGTGGGAGACATTTTTGGAGCTCCTTTAGCGGCGGAAGCGGTTTTAGCCTTTTTCCTGGAAGCGACTTTCCTTGGGGTTCTGGTATGGGGACGCAATCGTATCGGCAAGAAGTTGTTTTTGGTTTCCAGTTTTTTGGTGGCTTTTGGCGCGACTTTATCAGCTTTCTGGATTATTGCCGCCAATTCCTGGCAGCAGACTCCGGCCGGATTTACTTTAGTTAACGGGCGTCCTGAGCTGAGCAATTTTATAGCCGCGGTTTTCAGCCCTTCCACTATCCCGCGTTATTTACATACAGTGGATTCATGTCTGATAGCCGGTTCTTTGTTTGTAATGGGAGTAAGCGCCTGGTTTTTATTGCGCCGCAAAAATGAAGCGTTTGCTTTGAAATCCATAAAAACAGCTTTAGTTTTTTTCTTGATTGCTTCTTTGGTTCAGGTTGCGCTGGGGCATTTGCACGCGGTTCAGGTTGCGAATACTCAGCCTGCTAAATTAGCGGCTTTTGAAGGAATATTCGAAACTGAAGAAGGCGCGCCTATGCTGATTTTCGGGATTCCCAACGAAGAAGAAGGAAAAATGAGCGTTGCTATAGGTATTCCCAAACTTTTAAGCTTTATTGCGACCGGTGACCCGAACGCCACCATACAAGGCTTAAATGATTTTCCGGAGGATGCCCGCCCGCCGGTAGCGCTTTCTTTTTATCCGTTTCATCTTATGTTTTATCTAGGCGGGTATTTTATTCTGTTGGGTTTAATAGGAATCTTTTACCGCGCGAAAAATAAATTGCCCGAATCCAGGTTTTTCTTAAAACTGGCTCTGTATTCAATACCGCTTGGAGTTATTGCCTGCGAATTAGGATGGATGGCGGCAGAAATGGGAAGACAGCCGTGGGTTGTGTATGGTTTACTGAGGACGGCTGACGCGGTCTCGTATAATGTGCCGGCGTTTCAAGTATTGTTGTCAATTTTTATTTTCATAATATTGTTTTTCCTGTTGTGTTTGGTTTATTTATTTTTGCTGCGGAGAAAACTGGAGGCAGGGCCTGACGGGCTTGACAGCTATAGTTTTGATAACGACGACGCTGATGTGGGAAATACGGTAGTAGGAGGGGAATAATATGGTGTTGCAGATAATATGGTATCTTCTGGTTGGAGTAATAATATCAGGCTACGCAATATTAGGCGGATATGATATGGGGGTAGGCTGTTTATATCTTTTTAATAAAGACAAGGCGGAAAGAGCCGGAATGATTAAAGCTATCGGCCCTTTTTGGGATGCTAACCAGGTGTGGCTGATACTGGCCGGAGGAGCGATTTTTGCCGCTTTTCCCTTTGTGTTCGCTACTGTTTTCAGCGGCTTTTACTTAGCCATGATTTTGGTTTTGGTAGGTTTGATCCTGCGCACGGTCTCAATTGAATTCAGGGCTCAGCTTGATACTCCAGGATGGGCGAAGATATGGGATTTGGCTTTTGGGATAGGCAGTTTCATTCCTTCTATATTGTTAGGAGTTGCTATCGGCAACGTTATGCGGGGAATACCTTTAGACGCGCAAACCAATTATGCCGGATCCTTTTTCGGTTTGTTGAATCCTTATTCTTTGCTGATGGGTGTTTTTAGTTTGGGTTTATTTATTATGCAGGGATCAGGATTTTTAATGATCACCAGACCTTTAATGACCCCCAAAATACAAAAATGGGCTAAAAACGCCTGGGTATGCAGTATAGCTTTATTTGCTGTTTTATCAGTGATAACTTTAATGATATATCCTCACTTAGCGGCTAATTTACTGGCAATGCCGGTATTATTTATTTTTCCGTTGCTGGCTTTTTTAGGGCTGGCGGTTTATCCGCAATCATTAAAAAGCAAAGGGAAATGGCGTCCGGTGATTACTTCGTCTGTGACTTTGCTGGGATTGGTGGGTTTGGCTGGAGCCAGTTTGTTCCCGCGACTGGTCCCTAATTTCAATACTATTGATAATTTCGTATCTTTTTTTGCCGGCGGCGCTTCTTCGTCTCATCTGCAAAACAGTTTAACAGCTTTTAATGCTTCCTCATCACCCTTAACTTTAACGGTTATGCTGGTTGTTGCCGGAATAGGAGTACCGGTTATGCTGCTTTATACCATTTATGTATATTCGGCTTTGAGCAAATCCGGCAACGCGAACCAGGAACTGGATAAAAATGTTAAAGTGAGCGTTTGATTTTAACTTGTAGTTTAATAATTTTGCCGTTATCAGAGGAGTCTGCTGCTTGGCGTAAAGACTCCTCTGGTAATATTCAGCAACGGCTTTTCGTTTTTTTATGTGTTAATTAAAGATTAAAAACCGCAACTCATTGAGTTTAAATCTTTTGTTAATGCGTGTATATGAGCATTATGCGAAATGCTTTCCCGCTGCGTCTTGTTCTTCACCAGGACGTACAGCGATTTTCGCGTCTTGCGTTCCACAAGCGCTAGAATCACCGGTTCCGTGCCTTGCTTCCCTACGGCCCGTATTTCTTGTGGCTGGGGTTCTCCCCTTCTGCTCTGCCAGACCAAGCAGGAGTTTTCTTGCTATCGTCCGTCTGTCCCGTTTGGGATACAGGATCTCGCCTATTTGCGCAGGGCTCAGACCTTGTTCATGCAACGCCTCAATTTTGTAGCGCTCTCTTTCGGAAACCTGTTTCCATTTCCTTTTCTTTTCCCAGTGTTATGATTTTCTTGATTTATTCCGAGCCCCTCCGGCCGCTTTTGTTGCCAATTTTAAGCATAACTGGTTTGGCTCCGGAATGGGTCTTTTTTTAGGGTTTGGGCAATTCATTTTACAACTTGCCATTTAAAGAATGGACTACTAGCAAAGGAAACAGTAGCACTCCTGTACGAATGTTGGATTGGATTTATGATGGTAAAGTTTATACGAAAGCTTATGCTGCCGGCATCCATTATACTGGCAATTCAATATACAATATTGGACGTGGCATTGATGAGGATTTGAGAAATTTAATCATAAATTATAAAAACAAATAGAGTAGCATATTTTAAAAAATAGGGTAGGCGTTTAGAAGAAAGAGGTGCATACAACGGTCACGCTTGACACCTTGCATCGTTGTCGTTCGGCTTCTTCCGCGAACCTGTAAAAAAATTCTGTAAAAACCTGTCCAACATCTTCAGAAATTTGCTCAAACAGTATATAATTACAGTAAAACACAGTGAATTACATACATTCGCTGTTCTTCCAAAACGCTGGCTGGGCGTTCTTTTGGTTGGCTTGAAGATTATCGTTTGCTGCGGAAAAATTGTGGACGCAAAATTCACAATATTTTGCAAGCTGTCAAACTCGCTTTTGTTTCTTTGTTAATGCGACGATGCTGGACAGCCTCTAAATGGGGCGCAAGACATTTTGGGGCAGAGGCTATTTTGTTGCGACGGTTGGAAATGTAAAGGAAGAAACCATAACAGAGTATATCCGTCAACAAGGAGAAAACGATAAGCTGTCAGATGAAAGATAACCAGCCCTTTTAGGGGCAACGGGTAGAGTTGTTGGCTTGCGAACCCCGCCTTTAGGCGGCGCAAGTAATATGCCATTGGAGAAGCTGACAGCAAACCATCACTTAAAGTGGTGGCGGGTGACTTAAACGCTTGCAAACACAGGCTTTAAATTTACGCATTTTTATAAGACGGAGGTTTTGGCGTTATGTATATCAAAAAAACGGGATCGAATCAGAATAAACTCAGCGGAATAATGGCGGCGTTTCTTATCGCGGCGCTCCTGCTGCCGCTTGCGCCGCGTACCGCGTTCGCGGATGGCGCGGACATTTATGTAACTTTTTATACCATGGAACGATATTCTGTGCCGAATAGCGACGACAGTTTCGACGCGCCGGCTTTATTCTGCCGCTTTAAGGTTGAGGAGGGCAGGGTAAAAAATCCGGGGCTTCCTGAATTTCCTGAGCATTATGTCGCGTTTATCGGGTGGTATACCGCGCCGCAGGGCGACCCAAACGCAAAACTCTTTGCTTTCTCAGGCGTAACCGAAGACACGGAGGTGTTCGCGCACTTCCGCGAGGACTATCTGGTATCGTTTTTGGACGGTCAAGGCAATGTGTTTTTGACTAAAAACGTGAAAAGTGGTTTTGCTGTTTCAGTACCTACGGCGGACGAAATGATCGCGTTTACAGAGGAACAGGGCAAAGTGCTGGACGGGTGGGAATCAAACAGCCAGACATTCGATTTTGCCGTCGGAATAACCGGGGACACTACCCTGACGCCGTCGTTTCGCGCGAATCCCGCGTATTATGTTTTCTTCTATTCCGAGGGTACGCAGGCGCCGTTTCAATCGGTGCCAAACAACGGTAGGGCGACGGAACCCGAAACACCTATCCGCGCGGGATATACTTTTAGCGGCTGGCGAGAAAAAGACGCTGACGCAGACTTTTCCTTCAGCAGTATGATAATAACGAAAGACACGACTCTTTACGCGCGATGGGAAGGCGAAATCGTGAATTACACGGTTATGCTGTGGAACGAGAAAGACGATATCGCGGCGGATCCGGGCGGGGATACGAGCAACTATGAATATTATAATCAGTACACAAAGCAGGATATACAGGGCTATTTCAGCGATGCCGGCCTAATTGACAAGCCTGCCGGAACTGAAATGACAGAGGGTAACTTCGGCGACGCTATCCAGGCGGCGCTTGCCGCCGCGAAGAGCGCCGCGAACGGAAAAACGCCTGATAAATTCAACTACCTTGACACGGAAAACTATTTTATATCCGCGTCAACCGAAACGTTAGCGGGCGACGGAAGTACGGTCGTCAATGTTTATCTGAAACGAAAGACATATACGCTGAAGTTTGACCTCAGCTTTTCCGGCGGCACGATGACAATCGGTGATACAACCTATGTTAGCGGCGGAGACCTGTACACGGTTAACGCGAAAATGGGGCAGAACGTTGCGGACGTATGGCCGGTGCGGGATCCGGCGGAGTTCAATACGGTCAGAGGATACAATTTTCAGGGCTGGCTTGCCAAAGGAGACGAGGTAACGTACTCGTCAAGGCAGCTGACATTAGGCAGCGCCATCGCCTCTACTGCGGAGCCGGACAACACGATAGCACTGACAGCCAAGTGGATAAACAGCGGCAATACCGTAACCGTGCATTATATGTTTGAGCAGTTGCCTAACGAAACAGGAGGGGTCAAGCTCGGCGCTAAGTTTTATGTGGAAAGCCGCAAGTACACTCAAACGGTCTTCAGCCCCGCCATGACCGCGTACAACGCGAAATCTATCGATGGATTTGCGGCGGTCAGCGGTACCGCGTATAAAAAGAATGCCAACGGGACGTATACACTGATTACGGGCACGCCGCCGAAAGACCAGTATCTGTTCTACAATCGCGCCCGTAGCAAGCTGATTTTCGTAGGCAGCGATCAGAGCAGTCAAACCAATCAATACAAAGTCAGTCTCCGTCCGGGGCTTGACTATGAAAGTATAATGTACGGCGTAAACCTGTCGGGCTATGAGCCTACAAAGCCGGTAAAAGCTTCAAACGGCGAAATAAACTATACGTTTGACGGATGGTATTTGGACGCGGGCTTCCTCCGGAAATTTGACTTCAATACGGCGTCTATGCCCGCGTCCGACCTACCGCTGTTTCCGAAGTGGAAAACGTCTCAGTTTACAGTCAGCGTGTACGACTACATCGGCGCGGAATCTCCGGCGGCGTCTTACGGGCGCGCGAATAACGAGCGTGTCGGCAGCCCCGGCGCGGAGCTCGGCAGCCCGTACAATTACGAAACCGAAGTAACCTACGGCGGACGTACTTTTCGCGGCTGGGTTACCGCGCTCGGCCCCGGCGCGTATGTGCCGCTCTCTCCCGACATCCCCGTAACGGGAGACATGAACGTTTACGCGTACTGGACAGTATCCGGAATTACATACACCGTTACATATACAGGCGTTGACGGCTGGCCGCCGCCCAAAGACGGAGCCAGGTATTTCACGGGCACGGACGCTGTCGCAAAACAGCCGTCTCAGTATTCCTATGATGACAAAACATTTATCGGCTGGACCACAACAGACCCTTTGAGTACCCCTGAATATTACCCCGGACAAGAGATACCTATTATAGGTAATGTGACGCTCTACCCCGTGTTTATTGCTGCCGAAGTTCCGGTTACGCTTAAATACAACGCGAACTTCGCTTCGTACGAGATTAGCGCGCTTCCGCCGGACGAGCTTGTGGAGTCTCACCTTGAGGGCGACGCCGTTACGTTTAAGGACTATTACATGGCGTTCGGGGAATACCCTCAGCCGGGGTATATTTTCGCCGGATGGAGCGAGTACCCCGGCCCGGATGAGGGTCCCGCGCTTCGGCCGGGCGATAAATATCCTGTAACGCAGGATATTACAATGTACGCTAAGTATGACATTGTAAAAGTAATATATTTAAACGATCCTGATGAAAATGAAATTTACGAAGATTATCAGGTTCGGGCGGAAACGGACATAGGCGGTAAGTACGCGGTCCTTTCCTATGAGGAGGTCAAGTCGAAGGCTGACTCGTGGAGCGTTGACACGCAATACCAATTCGCGGGCTGGTATAATACGTCAAAGGCGCTGGCCTCGGAAACGCAGCTGCATTATCCGGGGGCGCCGGACGGACGGGATAAGGTAATTATAGACAGCGGGACCGTTTACCTTATCGCGCTTTATATTGACACAGCTTCTGACCTTATCTATCACGCGAATCTGCCGGATGAAACGCCGTCGGAGCCAACGGCGAATTACACCTATGATAATACTACAAAAGTAAAAGTTATGGATTACGGCGCTATAGGGGATGAAACCGACGACACTAACGTGCCTTTGCCAACTCCGTCTGATACGGAAACTCTCACATATACTTTTATCGGCTGGAACACCCGCGCGGACGGAACAGGCAAGTATTACCGCCCTGGCAGCGATATTATCTTTGTGAAGGAGTCTGAACACCTCTATGCGCAATGGACTACGGAGACGAAGTATATTGTGAGGTTCATTCCGACGATATACGCCGAAGAACCCCAGGAAATACACTTTCTTGTCGCGGCGGGCGGCAAGGTCGCGGATAGCGATGGTTCGGTTTCCAACCCGTCTCCGGATCCAGACCGGGAAGATCCGCTTGTTATAGTTAAGTTCATAGGATGGGAAAAGGTTGGCGAAGACGAGCAGCAGCAGCAAATACCAATATATAATACCGATGAAGCAGTAAATGAACCAATAACCGAAGATACGACATTTACTGCGCTATGGGCTTTCGAAGCGGCTGAGCATCCTTCGCAAAGGAACAACTATCCGGTTGTCGAGCCGCTTTATTTAGAAATAGAATATGACAGCAATGAGCACCACACTTCTTTGGTTGAGAAGGATACCAATAACGTTATACTCGGATCCGAAGGTAATGTAACGGCGTTGCTGCCTTATGACGGGTATTTGTTTTCGCTGGTCTATTTGGAGAATGACTCGGACGAATGGGAGATAGGTGTGGAGACCCGGACGGATGTGTATCGGGCGACGCTCAATTACATGTACGCGATACTCGGGGTAGATACTAGTTATAATGAAATCCAGTCCCCTGTAAATTTCACGATCAAGCCGCGGGCGCTCGCTCCTGGCGCGTCTTTCCATAATATTTACACGGACGATCCTGGCCCGGTGTTTGACAACGCTTATTATAACGTGGACGGAGGCGGTTTTTCGTTATACAGAGTCGTCGATAAGGATGAGGCGGGATTTGACAGAAAAGGCGTCGTCCTGTACACGCCGTACAAACAGGGCGACCCGGCAGGGGCGTACGGTATTTATGCCCGGACAGGGTACTATGACGTCAACGGCGGCTTTCTCGGGGAAATTGAACGAGATGATGACGGTAGCGTTATTGAGAAGTACCTTGACGGCGGAAATTATAAAATTGACGGCGCGGACAGTGAACAAGTAAGGTATACGTATCATTCTGACAGGGATTTTTTGATTACGGTTAACGAGGCGGAATATGTAAAAATAGGTGTTTTTAACGTCCTTAAAAAAGGAGGGGGAGGGGGAGGCACTTCAACGACGAAACCGCCTGAATACTCCCTAACGCCGGTTCCTCCCGCGCCTGAACCAGGCCAGGCCGTATTTGCCGCCGAACATATGAAGTACATTTACGGGTACCCCGACGGATTGGTCAAACCTGAACGCGGTCTCACCCGCGCGGAAGCCTCCGCGGTGTTTTTCCGCCTGCTTTCCGAAACTTACCGCAGCGGCGTGATAACGCGCGCTAACGCGTTCCCGGACGTTTTGGCTGACGACTGGTTCAACACGGAAGTCTCCACGCTCAGCGAAATCGGCATAGTGACAGGCTATCCCGACGGTACGTTCCGCCCGGACGCTCAGATTACCCGCGCGGAGCTGGCCTCGGTTGCCGTGCGTTTCGCCGCGATTATGCGAGAAACCGGCAGTATCAAGGTTGAATTTACCGATATCCTGGGACACTGGGCGGAAGCCAGCATTGGTGAGGCGGCCAGGATCGGCTGGGTGGAGGGTTATCCCGATAACTCTTTCAAACCGGAAAATTTTATCACGCGCGCGGAGTTTGTTAGCATTGTTAACCGTATGCTGCAGCGCGCTCCGGAAAGCTACGACGACCTGCTTCCGGATACGATGAAGATATGGCCTGATAATACTCCGGACAAGTGGTATTACCTTGATGTTCAAGAGGCCTCAAACGGGCATGAATACTCGCGTAAGGACAAGAAGGTTCCGAACCGCGACTATAACTATGAGAAATGGACGCTGATTATTACCGACACTAAGGATGTCCCGGAGAATGAACTGTAAAACCGCCGCTATGCCACAGGTTTATTGATAATACCGGCGGCTGAATGATGAAGCGGAAGGTTTTCACTTGCGTTGGAGACGGGTTAAGTTTCAGGAATTTGCTGAACCGTAAACTTAACTCTGAAAATTTTTTACTGGCTGACAATAATTTTTAAAGTGTGGTATATCATTTTCACAAAATCCGGTTGACGATGATAATATATTTGTATACACTAAAATAGTACAAAGGCGTACTTTATCAAAGGGTTATTTAAGCTATGGGTCTTGGAAAATAGCGGGTAACTCTGAGGTAAAGTGTGTTTTTTTTTGGCCGGAATTAAAAAATAATGAAATCCGTATATTTTTCGGCGACTCAAAAGGAGGCCCCTGTTTTGGAAATTAAGAAAAATAGCACTATTTTGGAAATTGATGATTTAAGCGTTTCTTTTGACGGCGTCAAGGCTGTAAAAGACATATCCACCGCGATTGGAGAGCATGAAATAAGGTTTTTTACCGGGCCGGACGGCGCGGGTAAAACAACTGTTCTGGATGCTATTTCCGGCAGGAATAAGCCCTCAAGGGGTAGAATTATTTATAAAAATAAATATGATTTGTTGAAAATGCCGGCGTTTCGTGTTGCGGAACTGGGTATCGCCAGAACTTTTCAGTCGTCAAGCGTTTTTAACGGTGTGACCGTACATGAAAATATGGAAATTTCAGCGATAGGGTCTCATTCTCTGCACACCAGTATTTTCGAGAAACTTTCTAAAGCCAGCAACGACCGGATACAACAGGTTTTAGATTTGGCCGGGCTTTACGGTAAGCAGTTTGAATATCCTTCCGCTTTGTCCAGCGGAGAAAAACAATGCCTGGAAATTGGTATGCTGATTGTGCCCAATCCCGGATTATTGCTGCTGGATGAGCCGGCGGCCGGAATGGAGCGCGGGGAAGAGGAAAAAATCATTGAATTGCTGCGAAAAATACGCAGTGAATGTTCTGTTATCGTGGCTGAAAATGACCTGCGTTTCGTTTTTGCCGTCGCGGACAGCATTACGGTTTTTTACGAAGGAGAGATTCTGGACGAAGGTTCCACGGAAAAGATCGGAAAAAACCCCAGGGTCATTGAGGTATGTCAGGACGAAAAAAGCAACGGCTGCTCCGCTACTTAACCCCGTTGGCGCTTATCGCGCGCTTTGGGGTTTTATTGACATAAATGCCAATCGTGGATTATAATATGCTTGCTTGGAATATCCAGGGGAGTATGTATGAAAAGTAAAGGAGGTAAACGGCTGTGGAAACCAGGATTACGAAAAGTTTAGGCATAAAATAC
>JAISWS010000140.1 GCA_031270725.1 Syntrophomonadaceae bacterium
AGCACAGTTGTCCGGTATCCGTCCCTGTCAATTTATATTTTGCCATATATTCACCGCCTTGCCGGATTGTTTCTTCTATGATATTATTATACCGTAAACTGGGTTTTTCGACAACTTCACAATCCGATTGAGAAAACCTGGGCAAATATGAAGCGCGCTTTGATTGATATTATCCCTGACTCTAACGACCTACCGTCAGCTGTATACCATTATTTTAATGTTGATACTTATTAAACTAAAACGCTATATTAGATTTTTTTGTTATCGTTACCATCTAAATTCATTGAATATAGTACGTCGTTTTTATAATGAAATATTCTTCCGTTTGCGATATAAATATTATCAAGAAATGAACCACTAATGAGCAAATCTTGACCACTATTGACATCTAATCTATGCAAGCCCCCCTTTGTAGATACGTAGAAGACGTAATTATTGTAAATATTAATATCGTATATATAGGGGTCTTTCACGATTTCTTCTTTAACTCCATTAATTGGATCATATTTAACGATTTTTAATATGTGATTTTTATAATAAATATTATCATTGTAAATCCAAAACCAATCTATATAATCAGAGCTTTTATATACTAACTCTATGCTTTTATCATTATTAATTCGGTATACATAATTATATCCTTTTTCCTCTTTCTGACCATGAGATAAATAATATAGTGCATCTTCATATAAATAGATTTGGTCAACATCGTCGTTTGAAAGTTTAATAATATCATTACCATTATTTTCACTACTATAAAGATAGTTTTTATCTTCACCGGCGCTGACAAAATACAATGCTTTGCCAGCAAGTAAATAAGCTGTTTGAACATCTATTAATTTTTGGTTATTCTGTCCGTTAATGTCAATTCTATATATTTTGTTATTATCATCTTGATTTGAATAATAAATCCAGCCACCGGCAACATTAATATAGCTACAACCCACATCATGCAATTTTATCTTATTTGGGGATATCTGGTCATACTTGTATAAAGAAAGTTTAGGATCATCAAACTTTGTATAATATATACAGTTTATGCCCTCAGCTAAAAAACCATAATTTATCAGGTTACCTTGTATATTAGATAAGTCTGGCCCATCATAATTTATAGAGTTGTTCGAATTCTGACTACATGCCGGAATCAATAGCGTAATAAAACATAATATGAGAATAATTGTTATCCATTTACTGTTAAATTTAATAATAATCACCTCGTTAATATGGCAAATAAATGCCATATTGGAAAGTTCCAACACTTTATGTATCTTTTATTCCTCCCCATGATAATATCGAAATTTCTAATTTCAGTTCCATGTCTGAGAGCATTTTTAATAGTTTGGGAGGAATCTCATAATAAATCTGGGCATAATCTGTTTGCACATACCATCTTATTTGAACGTTTGCCGATAAATCCAATTCGAGTAAATGTCTTTTTACTGGTTTTATGGCCACTAATAATTCTTCCAATGCTTGTTTACTATCTTTGTTTTCATCAAACTCTATTTCATATATCCAAACATCATGCTTTAAAGGTTCTAAAATTTTACTATTATAATCTTTCCCTTCCTTGGAAATGGATGTTGGTGTAATCTTTAACTTTTCCTGGATCTTATCAAAATTTAAATTCTTGCCTCTAATAATCAAACTCCACCATCCTGCATCTTCCATAGTTAATTTCCTCCTAAAAATTCTTTGCCAAGATTTATTAACTCTTGTATTCCAAAATCCTAATATCAGGAATGCCATTGTGTTTTTATAATACTCAATATAATCACCGAATTCTTTCCGTTGGTGAGGGGGCATTTTAACCCGCAGGAAACGGTTTCCAAAGCTTGGGTTACACTGTTTATTGCTTTGCAAAATTTATATTTTTTATAAATAAGTTATTAAATTCCGGCTGCAAAGCCAATTCCACATGCCGGACAGATTTGGCAATATGTTCGGCTTTTTTGCGCCGGGATTCATGCAGCAACGCCTGTATCCCCCCTAAACCTGCGGCGTTGCCAAGGTTAACTATTTTTTTACCATCTATATTGGGGATTAGTCCGATTACTTTCGCTGCGGCCGGATTTAAATAAGAGCCGAAACTTCCGGCTAAATATAACGCTTCAAGTTCTCCGGGACTCAACCCAGCCTGTTCCAGCAGAATATCCACTCCAGTCCGTACAGCTGATTTAGCCAGCTGCAATTGCCTTATATCCTCTTGTGAAAACGAAACAGAGCTTTTATTTTCCCCGTCACTTATCAACAACCGGTTTTCCGGGTGCTTTTCCATGTTTAACCGCTCAAAAGCCATTGCGGTAAAAATGCCGTTGTCATCTATGTAGTCTCCCTCGTATAAAGCCGCTAATAAATCTAAAGCTCCCGAGCCGCATATGCCTTTTATTCCTTGATTTCCCAACCAATGAAATATTAAGTTTCCATCCCCGCCTAATTTAACATGGTTCAGCGCTCCTTCCAGCGCCCGCATACCACAGTTCAGTCCTCCTCCCTCAAAAGCCGGCCCGGCCGCTGCCGATGTAGCCCATAATTCCCCATTATTTCCCGCCACTATTTCCCCGTTGGTGCCAATGTCAATCATAATAAATTTTTCTCTGCCAATATCATTCAGCATCAACAGGCCAGCGGTTATGTCGGCTCCTACAAAGCCACCTATTGAAGGTAAGATATATACGGGGGTCTGGGCTTCCAATTGCAGCCCCGTTGAGGCGGCGGACACTGTTATATGTGAAGAAAATACCCCCACAAAGGGAACCGAGCCAAACCCTTTAACGGTTAAATTAAGCAGGATATGCGTCATTATCGGATTGCCGGCCACTGTAACTGAATAAACGTCCGGAGAGGCAATGCAGGCTTTAAGCAAAAGTTCATCTATCATTGCGTTCAAATTATTTATCATAATTTGATGAAGCTTTTCCAGCCCTTCAGGATTAGTAACGCAATAGTTTACCCTGCTGATTAAATCCTCCCCGTATACTCTTTGCATGTTAGTATGCGACACTACCGCTACCGCAGTCCCTTCTTCCAAGTCAACCAAAGCCGCTAAAAGCGTAGTGCTTCCTAAATCGAAAGCTATCCCAAACGCTCTGGGATTTTCCCTGTGTATTCTTTTTACTGTATGTCCGTTAAAAATCAGGGCGTTCAGTTCTAAAACCGGCCGCCCCGTTCTGTCCCAATTTACCAGCTCTTTTATATTCTGCGGGCTTATTTCCAACTCTAAGCCCGTTAAAGTTTCCTGAATTCTGTCATGTATAGATTTAGGGGCATTTTCGTCATAGCCGGAGACAAATATTTTCTTTACTGTTACCGGCCGGCCAGTCATCGCCTCATCATCAGCAAAATCGTTTATTAAAGTCTTTGTGCTCTGTTCCAAGGCCGTGTAATTTAATTTGACTTCCAGTGGCTCTGTAATAGTGTAATAACAGGCCAGCCTTACTCCGGCTTTTATTTCGTCCGTTAGCAGCAGTCTTTTTTCCTCCTCTCCCGGAATACTCGTACTGCCCGTTATTTGCACTTTACATTTACCGCAGGTTCCGCTCCCGCCGCACGAGCCGCTTACATCCAGTCCCGCCTCAGTCAGTATTTCCCAGAGTTTTTTGCCTTTAACAGTCCACACGTCTTTTTTTTTGTCTTTAATGTCAACAAATGTAATTTTTATTTCGCCCGGCACTTCATCACCCGCTTATTTTTTCTTAAAAACTATTTATAATTATAAATAATTATCCCTTAAGCTGAAAGCTAATATTTACTCTGAAACTTGCGGACACAATTTGAAACGCGTTTCATGAAATATTGTCATAAGGTTTTTCCTTTTCTTACGCTATCTGTTATCATAAATTAATAAAACGCGATAAGGAGTCTCTTATGAACAGCAAAATAGATAAGCCTAAAATAGAAGCTGCTGTTACCATGATACTGGAAGCCATCGGAGAGGATATTAGCCGTGAGGGAATAAAAAAAACCCCGCAAAGAGTGGCCGATATGCTGGAAGAAGTGTTTCACGGATTACATACCGCGCCGCACGAGGAATTGGAAGTGTCTTTCACTGAATTTCACGACGAACTGGTACTGCTTAAAGATATTACCCTTTTTTCCATATGTGAGCATCATCTGCTCCCTTTTTACGGTCAGGCTCACGTGGCTTATATACCACGGGACGGAAAAGTCGTGGGAATCAGTAAGTTGGTAAAAGTAGTGAACGCTTTTGCTCAGAGACCGCAACTGCAGGAACGGTTAACTTCGCAAATAGCCGATTGTATAAATGCCGCTCTCGCCCCTCATGGAGTAGCCGTTGTCATAAAAGCCGAACACATGTGTATGACTATGCGGGGCGTTAATAAACCCGGCACACAGGTCGTTACTTCAGCGGTGCGCGGCATTTTTGAATCTCGTCCGGAAACCCGGGCTGAACTGCTTTCGCTCATAAATAACTAAGGCTTTTGAATGTTCTTACCATACCGCGTTATTATTGCCGGATACATACTTTTCTTTCCCGGCCGAATAAACGTAAGCGGCTTTATAATCGTCAGTTTGGGCCGCTATTTGCCGCAAAAGGCCACACAAAAGGTCAACTTCCTCTTTTTTGTTATAAGCGGCCAGGCTGATTCTCACCATACCCGGCAGCTGGGCGCCCGGCTGCTTGTAATAATTTATATCCATAGCATCATCCTTTTCTTTTCCCAATAAAGTACGGACATAAGTATGAGCGCAGAAACAACCTGTGCGGACGCCGATCCCTCCTTCCCTGCTCAATATATCGCCCAGCAAAGCGTGGGGAACGCTGTCCAGGTTAAAGCTAATAACTCCTATACGCGGATACCCGCCATATATTGTTAAACCAGGGATGGCTTGCAATTTATTAAACGCGTAATTACACAGTGCCTGTTCATAAGCGGAAATGTTTTTCATACCTGTTTTTTCTATATACCTTATAGTGTCGGCTAACGCCAATACCCCTAATACGTTAGGCGAACCGGCTTCTTCCCTGTCCGGGGCGTCCGCCCAAACTACATTTTTTTTGGAAACAGCCCTGACAGTCCCGCCGCCGCTGTATTCAGGCGCTGATCCGTTGAAAAATTTCCGTTTTCCTATTAAAACCCCAACTCCAAAAGGAGCATACATTTTATGTCCGGAAAAAGCTAAAAAATCAATATGCCCAGGGTCTTTATCCGCTTTCATATCTACCGCCATGTGCGGCAGCATCTGCGCTCCGTCAACCAATATTTTAGCTTT
>JAISWS010000185.1 GCA_031270725.1 Syntrophomonadaceae bacterium
CCTTTTTTATGTACTTTAATATTTATTTATCTGAAACAAACTTTACTGTTAGAGGCTGCCTAATATTTTTCATCATGTGGGGGATAGCCGGCAGAAAACAGCCCACGCCTCGCGGCCTATGATGAACGGTTTGACCGAACGCTCGACATATATCCGTACGCCCGCCAAGGAATACGTTTTCAAGGTATTCGCGTTGAGAGAACGCGTAATGCACAGCTTTGCCCATTCAACAGAGTAAAAGCCACAAAAAAGCAGGCAAAGCAATTCTGCCCCGCCTACTTTTATTGTCCAGAATTTCATCAAACTAATAATCTTGCTTCCGCTGGGTTTTAATGCTTTTAGCGATCGCCGTTCCTATTTGTTTGTGAATATTTTTCAATTTTAAGCTTTTTTGGAACCCCAACAACTCTTAATGACAGCTGTATCTCCACTGACAAATATTTAGCCGGATTAAGAATTCAATATTTTCTTAGCTACCTCATCCCCTGTTTCTGTTATAAATCCAATTCCTGTCTCTTGCGCAGTTTCACGGTTAGCCGCAAATAAATCGTCCCTGGCGATTTCCGAAATTTTAAACTTCCTGGCTCCGGCCATAAGCTGCTGCAAGCCCGCCGAAAGCTTATCTGCCAAAGTCCACACCGCGATAGCTCCTAAAGGAATGTTTTTAATTTCATCAGCACCTACTTTATTCTTCACATCAAAATATCCAGCAAATATTTCTTCCGAGCTGCTTCCGAACTCGTCCATGAGCCTCTTTGGCATAGTTTCCCAATTTCCATTCAGTTTTTCTCTTCTTTCGGGATATATGGCGCCCTCAACATTCGCGCCCAAGAAACCTGGGATCATCAGCGCCCTTCCCATACAAACAAGTTTTACGAAAGGCGCACCCAGTGCCAGTGCTTTAAATATATGGTCCTCACGGGCAAGTCCGCCGGCAAAGGCTAAATCTACTACATTGCGTCCTTTGGCCGCTAAAAGCTGCGCATATTCAAACGCTTTAGCATGCAGATGTATAGAAGGCACCCCCCATGATTCCATCATATTCCACGGACTCATTCCCGTTCCGCCGCCTGACCCGTCAATGGTCAGCAAATCCAGTTCCGCATCAGTAGACAGTTTAATCGCCGCGGCCAGGGCTTCCATACCATAGGAGCCGGTTTTAAGGGTAATGCGTTTATAGCCCAATTTACGCAAATAGGCGACAGACTCTGCAAACGCATTTTGCAATTCACCGTAGCTGTTCAAATCCGTATAACCCAGTCTGCTGTGCCGGGCGAAAGATTTGATTGCGCCGTTGTTGAAAGCTTCCTGCACTACAGGGTTGCTCGGATCAGGGTCCACTATGTAGCCTCTGTCTTTCAAAAATATCGCGTAGTCAAGATTGGTAACCTGAATTTCGCCGCCGATATCTTTCGCTCCCTGTCCCCATTTAAGCTCAATTACTACCTTATCCCCGTATTTTTCAATCAAATATTCCGCCACGCCGTTCCGAGTATCTTCAACGTTCATTTGCACGATAATGGCGCCATATCCATCGTAATATTTCAAATATACGTCTATTCTTCTTTCTAATTCCGGTGCTTTAATGATCCTGTTGTTTTGCAATATAGACTGCCGGTCGATCCCCACCACATTTTCCCCGACTACGATAGGGAATCCGACCAAAGCGGCGCCTACCGCAAAAGATTCCCAATATTTTTGAGCTATAAAAGTTGAACCTAAAGCTCCTGTCATTATAGGGACTTTTGATTTTGTTTTCACTTTTTTGCCGAACTCAGTTTCAATGGAAACATTAGGAAAGATACAGTCGTCCGCACTGTTTGTGAGTGGGCCTTTCAATCCGTAAGCGCCATAATTGTAACCTTGGATTCTGAGGTTGTTGTAAGATACCCCTACGTGATTGGTGTTGGCGCTTCCTGCGGTAATAGTGCCAAAGTCTCTGGGATACAAAAGTTTTCTTCCTTTCATGGAAGATGTCCATGTTTCGCATCTGCCCATACAATCTGCCCGGCAAAGCGTACAAAGGCCAGATTCAGCCGGGTTTCCACGATTTACCGTATTTAGAACATCATTGTTCTTCTGGTAGGAAAACATATTTCTTTGCCCCCTAAAATATTATTTTGTATACAATATAATACTACATGTCCTTTGAATTATCAACAAAAATACAAAAAATAAATGACAGTGTCGAATTAAACGGCGGCGGCGAGTCCCAGCTCATTTAAATAAGCAAATAATTCCCGCGTAATATTTTCCAGTGTTTCCGGCGTATTCCCCTCACAGCGCACGATAAGTTCCGGGCCGGTGTTGGAAGCTCTCACTAAACCCCAACCGCCAGGAAACAGTATTCTGGCGCCGTCCATATCAATGATTTCATAACGCTCCTTAAAATAACCGCGCACTTGTTCCACCGCTTTAAACTTCTCCTGCTCCGTAGTCTTTATTCGCAGCTCAGGAGTCGCGTAATATTTGGGCGCATCAGCCAAAAGCAGGTTTATGTCGCTATCAGTGCGGGATAATATTCGCAGCAGCCTCCCGGCCGCATATACAGCGTCATCATATCCATAATATTCGTCCGCAAAAAACATGTGCCCCGACATTTCTCCGCTGAAAACCGCGCCTGTTTCCCGCATTTTAGCTTTAATCAGCGAATGCCCGGTTTTATAAAGGATAACCTGCCCTCCTAATTTTTCTATTTCGTCTATCAAAGTTTGGGAGCATTTGACTTCTACTATACATTTCGCCCGCGGGTATTTAGGGAGTATTTCCCTCCAAAAAAGTACCATCAGCATATCTCCCCAAATTAAACGCCCGTCCGGAGCAACGACGCCCAGCCGGTCTCCATCGCCGTCAAAGCCCACGCCCAGATCTGCCTGGTGATTAATTACCGCTTGCATTAAATCCCTGCAATTTTCAGCCTTAACCGGATCCGGATGATGATTTGGAAAAGCCGGATCAGAATCACAGTAAAGCTCTATCACTTCACAACCCCACTCTTTTAATATTTGCGGAGCTGTCGCGCCGGCAGTCCCGTTCCCGCAATCTACCACTACTTTAAGCTTTTTGCGGCCTAACTGAATTTTATCTTTCATTAAACTTATATAATCAGGCTTAATATCCGTTTCAGTAAGCCTGCCCCGCTGCCTGGCTTGCAAACGCTCTTTATTGCGGGCCATTTCAGCTATGATTTCTATTTGTTTACCATATATGGTAGATTTGCCCAATAAAACTTTAAAGCCGTTATCGGAAGCGGGATTATGGCTGGCCGTTATCATAAGGCCGGCTTCAAGGCGCAAATGAACCGCCGCAAAATAAAACACAGGCGTTATCACTTCCCCTATATCTACGACGTTTAACCCGGACTGCAACAAATTTTCCACTGTCAAATCACGGAAATGCGGCGATGAAAACCGGTTGTCGCGCCCCACTAAAACCGTATTCTGATTATGCGAATAAGCGTATTTTGCAAACGCTCCCGCGATATCAGCAACCATTGCGTCATTTAATTCCGCCCCGGCCCGTCCTCTGATGTCATATTGGCGGAAAATCTGTGATTTCTCCATGCGAGTCCCCTTTTCATTGGCAAAAACTTTTGTTTTTAGTAATATAATAATTTAATAAAATAATTATTCATAAATAAAATAAAAATTTAATCCGCGCGGCTGTTATTAACCGCCGGATTAAAATATTATAAAACAACTGAACCAACCGCGCTTATGTGCTATTAGTCCTTTGCCGCGGGACACCGCTGCACGAGCAGCCGTTCAGCACACCATAAGCGTACAGACAACCGCGTTAAAATTTTCGAGAGTTTTTATCTTTGGATAGACAGGCAACATCTTCATACTACATATTGTGGTCCATTATCTCTCTTGCCACACTATACTGTATATATCTATCCATTTGTTATAACTATCAATTTTTTTATCATTCTATTTTTAGAGTCCACTTGAAGGGATCATCAACCACTCCGGATTGAATGCCGGTGATAAAGTCGTAGAGTTTTTTAGCGATTGCGCCGGTTTCAAAATTATTTATGACAACAGTGTCGCCGTCCCAGTTCAATTCCCCTATGGGAGAAATAACCGCGGCTGTTCCGGTCCCGAAGGCTTCTTCCAGCAATCCTTGTTTATGCGCCCGATAAATTTCATCTATTGATATTTTCGTTTCCTGTACTTTGACGCCCCAGTGCTTTAACACCTGAATAACAGAATCTCTGGTTATTCCGGCCAATAAAGTTTCTTCCGCCAGAGTAGGGGTAATAACCTCGCCGTTTATTTTAAAAAAGACATTCATGGTACCGACTTCATCAACATATTTTTTTTCAATCGCGTCCAGCCACAATACCTGAGTAAATCCTTTTTTGGTGGCCTCCGCCTGCGCAAGCAGGCTGGCGGCGTAATTTCCGGCCGCTTTAACCTGCCCCATGCCGCCTTTGACCGTGCGGGCATATTTGTTTTCCACAAAAATTCTTACCGGATTTATTCCTTCCGGATAATACGCCCCTACCGGGGATAATATGATTATGAACAAATATGTATCAGCCGGCCTGACTCCTATATGAACATCGGTTGAAATAACAAAAGGCCTGATATAGAGTGAAGTGTCTTTAGCATCGGGGATCCATTCCCGATCCACTTTGACCAGCGCTTTTATAGCGTCAACTATGTCGTCGGGCTCCAGTTTAGGTATACACAACCGTTCACAGGATAAATTAAGGCGGCTGGCGTTGGCATGCGGTCTGAATAATAACAAATCACCGTTCGCCGATTTATACGCTTTTAATCCTTCAAATACCGATTGCGCGTAATGGAGCACATCAGTGGCCGGATCGACGTTTAAAGGTCCGTACGGCACTATACGCGGGTCATGCCATCCTCTTCCGCTGGTATAATTAAACAAAAACATATGATCGGTAAAATAATTACCGAAACCTAAACGGTTCTGGTCAGGTTTATTTTTCGGACTGGGGTTTTTTGTTACAGCGATGTCCAACGCCATAGCTAGTCATCTCCTTAATATATTGGTGCGATAAAAAATTAATCACTTAACTTATAATAATAGCAAACTTTTAATATAATTTGTAGTACACTATTTCACAATTTCACAAAATTTGAATTAAAATTTAAAATCCACGATTTTTTAAGCAAAAAAATTTTTTCAAAAACGGCGGGCCGGTGAGTAAATATACTGCGGACGAGCCGGATATTAATTCGGCGTCTTGGGAATAATAGTTAATGTTGTTTTTTTAATCATCTCCGCGCTTTTGAAAAAAATTAAATGGAACTAACTTTATACTCGTTTTTATTTTTTGAAAATGGATTTTTGCCTAATTTAAAATAGGAAGAGGAAGTATGTTATATTAATGTAGTTACATAACTTTAAATTTCCAAACTCGTATCCGCGATTGAGGCGGGACTGTGTGGCAACAATAGGAGATTGCACTTTTCGGTGCGCCTCACATTGGGGCGTGTTTTTTTATTGTCAGAGGTTAACGGCGATAATATTATGAATGATCAAGGTGACAACAAAAATTTCTCTCCGTCAAAGGCGGAATTGTTTCGGATGATGGAAACAAGCGCAGGTTTTGAAATCGCGCCTTATGATGGCGTGATTGATTTCGAAAACAAGAGTCTTTTTACAAAATTAGAACTCGGTTCCGCGCAGAAGACGCATGTCAGCGTATTGCTGCAACATATTCCGTCGGCGACGGCAACGTGTATTTTAAAACGCCGTAACTAAACAGGAGAAACCACATGAATTATCTGCGGCTTGATGAATATTGCTCGGCTAAAATGGGCGCGACGAAAGATTTTAAAGAAGAATGGAACGCGACAAGATATATGGTTGGCGGAAAAATGTTCGCGCTCCAAGGCGAGGACAACACTCCCAGACCCGTTATCATTTTGAAACTGCCGCCGGCGGCCGGTGATTTTCTTCGCCGTCAATACAATTATATTATCCCCGGCTATTACACGAACAAAAACCTCTGGAACTCTGTTTATCCGGACGGCTCAGTACCCGATGGTATTGTTCGGGACATGGTTGGCAAGTCATACGCGATTCTTTTTTCGTCTTTGACAAAAAAGGCGCAAAAATAGATTGCAGGATGAACACAGAATCAAGCTACACAGAATAGGCCGCTCCTTTCCATTGGCCGTTTGATTTTTGCTGGTTCCCGCTCACAATTCAGGTGTCCGTTTT
>JAISWS010000201.1 GCA_031270725.1 Syntrophomonadaceae bacterium
CCCACTGACTATCTGCAAGGTCGCTTGCGTATCTCTTGCGTTCGTTTTGTATTATCATGCCACCATGATAGCTTGTTTTGCCTCGTTCTGTAATCTATTGGTACGGGTTCTTAAAAACACATAGGATAAGTGAATATAGGCTTCGGTTCACACCGAGACCTTGTTTTTATCATCTCATCGTCTGGCAACGTAAAGAAAAAATTTGAAATGCCCTTGACAACATCAGTCATATTGCCGCGACATATCCAGAAAAATCCGTAGCGTGAAGCGTGAAAAGGCCCTGCGTGGCGAGGCTGTTTCAAAGAACTGCGCGTATGGGTATATGCTGGATGAAAATCGCAGCATGGTGGTCGACCCGGAAGCCGCAGAGACGGTGCGGCTTATATTTGAGATGTACGCCGGGAACAGGAGCGTTGCGGGGATCGCCCAAAAGCTGTACGAGGATGGGCGGCCCACGCCGGCGGCACGGAAAAAGTATATGCGGAAGGACGCCGGGGACGCGGAGCTTCAGTGCGTATGGCAAAAGCCTGTCATATTGGGGATGCTGCGGGATGAGCAGTATACCGGGGTATATGTCGCGGGGAAAACCAAGACCGTGGAGGTGAACGACCTTTGCCGTGTTCAGGTGCCCGAAGATGAATGGATCATAATCCCCGGCCATCACCCGGCCATCGTATCGCGGGAGTTGTTTGACGCGGTGCAGAATCGGTTTCGCGTCAAGGGAGAGCCGCTTCGCAGAAGGAATACCAGCACGACCCAACGGTACCCGGCGTCGGCCCCATCGCCGCTGAAAGGCAAGGTGATATGCGGATGCTGCGGGCACGCGATGCGGATCAGTTCCACAAAGAACGCCGCTTTCCATTGCCACTTTACGCTCCCCGCGCCGGACGCCGGATGCCACCGGCTGCGTATCCTGAAAAGCGAATTGGAGGGCGTGGTCATGGCAAGCGTCAAGCGCCAGGCTAAAGCGGTGAAAGAGTCAGGGTACTTGGCTGCCGGTTCTCACGCGGAACACATTCCGGCGATAGTGGAGTATGAAGGCCGGATTGAGAAACTGCGGGAGGAACAGCAGCGGCTTTATGAATCCTTTGTGCTGGGCGGTATATGCCGGGATGATTACAAAATGCAAAAGTCCGCTGTCGATTCCGAAATTGAAAAGACGCGGCTGACTCTTGAATCTATCCGCGGCCAATCCGGGGATTCGGCGTCTGACGCCATAGCCGTTGAAGCCGCAAAGAAGGCACTGCGGAAAAGGGTTCTCAGCAAGGAACTCGTGGACATGCTGATCGACAGGGTATTGGTTTACCCTGACGACAGGATTGAGATCGTGTGGAAGCTTCCCGGTTTCATGGATTGCCTGCCGCAGAGAGAGGCACCTTGTGTCACAATTTGAACATATGCGGGGAAAAGCGTCAAGGCCGCGACAAAATTTCTTTTGTCGCAGCCTTGACATTTGGGTGGCGGGAGAGGGCGGGATTCGAACCCGCGTGCGATTGCTCGCAAACTGATTTCGAGTGTTGTCCGTTGAGTGGACGATAGCGGAAGTTAGTGTAAGATAGAAGAAGATAGGGAGGCTCGAAAACCTTGTAAATACAGGGTTTTCGAGCCTCCTTTTTGCGTTTAGGCTGTAACCATGCGGGTTTCCGCAAATGCCCGATTTGCAGATTTTTTTGGAAGTTGGGCAAACATTGGGCAAACATCGACCCCTTTTGCGGTGCAGATTTTGGCGCTGCACTTGGGAAAATGGGCAAACAAATAGCAACAGATTTTCGGATGGGTTCACCTGCTATTGACAAATAATCCGAAACTCGGAGGTTGCTATGAGAAAGAAAAAATACGAGGGCCTTAGAGAGCAATACCCGGAATACGTTAGCTTGGACCAGCTTTACCGTATTTGCGGGATTGCCAAACGGAGCGCCCTCTACCTGATTCAGAATGATATTATCCCCTCCATCAACACGGGGAAAAAGACTTGGCGGTATAAGATTGCGCTGGATGATGTGATTACCTATTTGCGCCGCCGTGAGCAGTTAGGCAGCATGATACCCCCCGGAGCGGTGAGCTCCCGGACAAAGCAGCCCAAGAAGCCGCGCCGGACATTTGCTAGTTTGATAACGCAAGGCGAGGAAAGCAAGATAGCGGAATACTTTTCGTTTATTTACAGCGATTATCCCGATGTGCTTACCACGCCGGATATTGTGGAAATGACAGGCTTCCACAAAAGAACGGTTTTGCAGTTGCTAAAGGCCGGAGAAATAGACGCGCTGCGTGTAGACGGCAGATACATGATTCCCAAACAGTATTTGCTATCCTTCGTACAGACGCCGCGCTTCATTGAGGCCAAAAGCAATTCCGAAAACTATATCAAGATTTTAGGAGGTTTCGAGATATGGAAAACTGCAAAATCGTAACGATTGCCAATCAGAAGGGCGGGACCGGCAAGACGACAACCGCCTGCAATTTGGGTAACGCCCTCGCCTGTGAGGGCAAGCGCGTTCTTTTAGTTGACTTCGACCCGCAGGCCAATTTGAGTATGAGCTTCGGAATTGAGCACCCGGACGAATTGGTTATGCCTATGCACCATATTCTTACGCTCGTCATGGATGGCGCGGATTTGCCGGATAAAGGCGAATATATCATACACGGCGACCGGCTGGATATTACCCCATATATTACCTAATGTATTTATTCTCCTGTAATATACTTAATTCCTATTTTATATCAGACACCTTTCTTATTTCTGGTTAAACCGGTCAGCGGTATTTAACAAAGGGAACACCTTAAAGGAACTTCTTAATTTTATTGCCTATAAAATTAAGGAACTATCACCATAAAATAACAAATGAAGCACTCCCCCCTTTTTACCGGAGTTGTGGAAATCATTATATAAAAGTTATATAATGACAAAAAAGGAAGTATGGATATGACAAATTTTAAAATTGAAAAATATTTCGGCCATAATAAAGAAGAATTGCTGTCCGTCTGGGAAAAATCAGTTTTAGCGACACATCATTTTTTAAGCCCGCGGGACTTTGCCGATATCAAAAAATCGCTCCATGAACTGGATTTTACAAGTTTTGACATCTATTGCCTGACAGGCGGCAGCGGCGAAATAGCCGGTTTTATCGCTTTATCCGGCGCCAAAATAGAAATGCTTTTCTTATTGCCTGAATATTGCGGGCAAACTTTAGGAAAACAGCTGGTAACTTTTGCCGTTTCGGAGCGTAATGCTACCCTGGTAGATGTAAACGAGCAAAACCTAAACGCATTCCGGTTTTATAAAAAAACAGGCTTTGAGACTTACGAAAGAACCGGGAAAGACTCCTCCGGAAAAAGCTATCCTTTATTGAAAATGCGGCTGAAGCCAAATAAAATTCTCTAAAACAAACCGCGGAAAGGGCAATCTTCTCTAACAAAAAATTAATTTTCTCTCCGGTTATATTTTTAAAAAATTGTTCATACTAATACTAACTAATACTAATCCACAGTTAAATCCGTGCTTGCCTGCCGCCCGCCTGTCCCCGGTGGCTGGCAGGGAGAAGGGGCAGCTGTATGCCACCTAAGGCTGGTCTCCCAAAAAGGGAGAGAATACATACTATTTTCTTTAGCCGTGGACGATGCCCTTTCAGGGCGCTGGAATACTTGTCCGCGTTTTAAGCAGAGAATAATATAAATCATAATTACTATTTCTTGAAATTATTTATGGGGGTAATCAATGATAGCGGTAATTTTAGCTGGAGGCAAAGGGGTACGTTTATGGCCGGAAAGCCGTAAAAAAAAGCCCAAACAGTTTTGCAAGCTGCTTAATGAACGGAGTATGCTGGATCATACTATGGACCGTCTCTTTAGCGCCGGCGCCGGGAAAATTATGATTATTACCACCCGGGAATTTGAACCCTACGTTACTGATCTGGTAAATGAACGTTCTGATTCCGGCTTGATTAAAATATTCTGTGAACCGGAAATTAAAAACACAGCTCCGGCCATAGGCTTGATTTTGTCTGTATGCAGGGATGAGCAATTGTCTGACATAATAGGCATATTTCCCGCTGATCACTATATCGGCGACAACATTTCATTTCAGCAAAGTTTAGGCAAAGCCGTACATGCCGCTAACGACGGCCATTTAGTAACCATCGGCATTACTCCTCACCGTCCGGAAACTGGATATGGCTATATAGAAAAAACCGCCCGCGAGCTGAATGGAATTTCCGATGTTTTTAAAGTCCAGACATTTTTGGAAAAACCGGCTTTGGAAATCGCGCGCAGTTACTGCTCGGATGGCCGTCATCTATGGAACGCAGGTATTTACGTCGGCCACATACAAACTTTTTGCGACGAATTCGCCCAATATTTGCCCAGCATATATGAACATATACTACAAGGGTATAATCATTACCTTAAATCTTACCCTATTTTACCCGCCATCAGCTTTGACTGCGGAATAGCTGAAAAATCACAGCTCATAGCTGTGGTGCCCTCTGATTTTCCCTGGTGTGATCTCGGCAGCTGGAACGCCCTGGCTGACCTTTATGACGCCGATCAAAACGGAAACGTAAATATAGGCGCTAATATTTTTTCTCTTTCAAGCTATGATTGTATGGTAAAACAAAAAGATAAAAGTATCGTTTTATTCGGCGCTGAAAACCTGCTGGTGGTAGAAACCGATGATATCATTTTCGTCACTCCTAAACGCTATTGCCAGAACATTCCCGCGTTAATAGATGAACTGGCCCTTAAACAAACCGAACTGTTATGACATCTATATGAGTTTAAGGAATAATATTCGAAAATAGTATTATTTATTTCCTGTTGGGAAAAAATATCCTTGCTTATTAAAATTTATTTTCAAGGAGTTGGATTGCTTTGAATTTAATTAACATTGGCACTTATCCGCCAAAACAATGCGGAATAGCCACATTTTCAACGGATTTCAGGAATAGTCAGCTGCTAAACGGCAATACCGTTCAGATAATAAGCGTATCAGATGAAAAACATCAATACGCGTATGGAGACGAGGTTGTTTTCAACATCCGCCAAAATTTTCGTCAGGATTATTTAAGCGCCGCCGAATTTATTAATTCGAGGCCAGAAAATATTGATTTAGTGATAATTCAGCATGAATACGGCATTTACGGAGGAAAAGACGGAGAGTATATAATTGATTTGGTTAAACCGCTTAATGTCCCTTATGTTTTGATAACACATACGGTCTTGCCGCGGCCCTCAGAAAAGCAAAAACAAATTCTGAATGTTCTCGGGGTCGGCAGCGCCGGTATAATATGTATGACTGCCCGCTCAGCGGAATTATTAAATAATTTATACGGAGCGCCGGCGGAAGTCATTGAAATTATTCCTCATGGGGTCACTGAATTCACGCCGCGGCCGGCTGATTTACTCAAAGCTAAATACGGCTTCAGCGGAAAAAATATTATCAGTACTTTCGGGTTGCTGGGCCCTGGCAAAGGGTTGGAAACAGCCATCCGGGCCATGAAATATGTAATCAAAGATCACCCCGACGTTTGTTATCTTATTCTAGGGCAAACCCACCCTATGCTGATAAAAAAGGAAGGAGAAAAATATCGTTCCATGCTGGAAGCCTTGGTATCAGAATTAAAACTGGATTCCCACGTACAATTTGTCAATAAATTTTTAACTGATGAACAGCTGGGCGAATATTTGTATATGACTGACATTTATCTCAGCCCATACCCCAATAAAGACCAGGCAGTAAGCGGAACTTTGGCCTTTGCCATCGGATGCGCCCGGGCTATAGTCTCTACTTCCTACTCTTACGCGGCAGAAATGCTGGCCGGAGGACGCGGTTTATTATCTGAACCGCAAAATCCTGAACAAATAGCCCGGCTAATCAATCAAATATTAACTGATCATCATCTGAAAGCCCAATTGCAAGCCGAAACCAAAATTTTAGGGCAAAACTGGTCCTGGCCGAACATAGGTATGAAGTACAGCGGAGTTTTTCATACCTTGACCGATAAAACCACGGAAGAAGGATCGATTATTAAATATGCCGGACTATAAATATAAACATTTGCTGACTATGACTGACGAGTACGGAATTTTGCAATTTTCCGTACTGGATCAGCCTGACCCTGACAGCGGCTATACTATTGACGACAACTCCCGCGGCTTAATAGTGTCTTTAGGAATGAACGGCGGTGAAGCGTTAAGCGTAATTTACGTCAATAATCTTTACCGCGCTCAACAAACCGACGGCAATTGGTCCAATCTTTTCCTTAAAGGCCAATACTGCTCCCGCTTCAATTCCGAAGACAGTGTAGGGCGGAGCCTGCTGGCCTGCAGTTTGGCTGCTTCCGCAACCTGCGCCCATACGTCTTTAATAGGCTGGCGTATTTTGGAAAAACAGCTGATAAAAGCGGAAAACTTTCGCTCCCCCCGGGCCATAAGCTATGCTATATTAGCTTTAACCAAAGGTCCTGCCTGCCTTCTCAGAGACAATAAAAAATGGGGCCTTTTGAATCTTCTTTGCTCACGGCTGCTGACTTTCTATCATCAATCAAAAAGCGCATCATGGTATTGGTTTGAAGATACGGTGACATATTGCAACAGCGTAATGCCTCATGCGTTATGGTCGGCTTATAAAATCATCCCTGACAAAAAAGTATTAATTTGCGCTCAGGATTCTTTGCAATTTCTGAATAATCTGCAATTTTTACCCGGATACTTAAATGTTATCGGTAATGGCGGATGGTATCAGCGTGAAAAACCAGGTCTCCCGCCTTTATATGATCAACAGCCGGTAGAAGCCGCTTCAGCCGCTTTTGCCTGCTATGAAGCTTATACCGCCGCCGGTTCCCCTCAGTACTATCAGCAGTTTAAACTGGCCCGGCAATGGTTCCATGGAAAAAATCTCAACTCTCAAACCCTTATAGATAAAAAAAGCGGCGGCTGTTATGACGGACTGACTCCTGTAGGCACTAATTTGAATCAAGGCGCGGAATCATTATTATCGTATTTACTGGTCGAACAGCTATGGGCTGGATATCATCAGAAATAGCCGGGGTTTTGGGGCCGTTTTGTAATATATTCGTTTACCGGTATATTTCAAAGCTGACGTCAACAATCCTCCAGGGAAATATATGCTCCTTTTTCCAGCAAAGCGTCAATCAAAAGCGCTTCACTGTGCATGCCTATAATATTGTGATGATTGTCAACCTCTATTACCACCGTATAATAGTCAGGCCCGACCGATTTCAAAATATCGGTAACCAATGTATTACTGTATCCTACAATCTGGCGGGAGGGCAGAAACCCTTTTTGATCCAGCTCGTTTTTTTTATGAATCAGCAAACGCATAAAAGCGTAAATCAGGTATTTTTTTTCTTTATAAGCAGCCCAGCTTAAAAACATTCCTATGAAAACCAGGTTTACATTCAACTGCCGCCCGCTGTAATAAAAATATCCCGCTACGGTAACCAGCAATATACCCAGTATCTGCCCTACTAAAGCAGTATATCTGGTAGCTTTTCGGAAGCCCAGACGGGAAGACAAAAAAGCGCGCAATATTCTGCCTCCGTCTAAAGGCAAAGCCGGCAAGAAATTGAAAATCCCCAATATAAAATTTACTTTTATAAATAAATCCAGAAACGGGTAATCCGGCAAAGGCATGTAAAAAAAAATGCCGGCGACCGATAAACTGAAAACAGGCCCTGTTAAAGCTAAATATATTTCTTTTTCCGGCGCCAGGGAAAGGAAGTCCTGAACTTGCGCCTGCCCTCCAAACGGAAAAAGCTCTATCGCCGTAAATTTTATCTTCAAAAAAATCCCGGCCGCAAGATGGGCCAGCTCATGTAAAAAAACAGCTGAAAACACCAGCGCAATTTCTTTGCCCCAGCCTAAATATGAATACAATCCCAGCAATGCTAACAATAAAACATTGATTTTAAAGGTAACGCCCGCAATTTCAGCAATTTTCATTTTTCCTGGAAAACAGTCCGGGGATCTATCGGGCCTTCCTGATTCCGCAATTCCAGGTACAATTCGCCGGAACTCCAGCCTATCG
>JAISWS010000208.1 GCA_031270725.1 Syntrophomonadaceae bacterium
CTCGTATTCCGCTTTCGTAAGCTCTTTTTCCCGCTCCAGGAAAGTGCGGCGCTGGATTTTCAGATACTTTATTTTTATGTCCCAGCCCTGGAAAGCGAAGAAACCGTTGAGGGCGGCGATGAGTGTGTTGACACTGGCGGGCGAACGGTTTTCGCCCATTTGCCGTTTGTAGGCGACGGCTTTTTCTTTGGTCAGCGGGCGCCCGTCCAGCCAGCGCTTAAAAGCGCGGAGGCCGCGGGCGTATTTTTCCATAGTGGCGGCGGCGCGTTCCTCACGCGCGAGATGGGACAGCCAGGCGGATATTTGCGCGTCGGTGATAGTAAATGACGGTAGGTTCATGATGTTTTTCTCCTTTTCGCGTTAGTATTCCCTAAAAGACTACTAACGATGAAAGAAGGAAGAAAATTCAGCCGCCTTTTGCAGGCTCCATTTACCCGCGAGAATAAACCGGCAACTTTTTTTATTGACAACTTACAACAAAAATACTTAATATAAAGTTAATCAAATAACATATTTGTTGATACATATCATGTCATTAATAACGATGTTGCGGCGCCGCGGTTTTTTGTCGCTTTTATATTATCCATTCCGCGCGGCGGCAAAGTTGTTTCCTGATAAGCGTAATAATTAATCAAACTTTACTTCCCGGTTTTTACAGTACAAAATTAGTGACGGCTTTGTTTATCATTGTTATGAAGCAGCTATGGACGGACTGTTTTCTTATCATTCATCACAGCTTATTCATTACAGCCGCTGCGGTAATTTATCTGGCTCAGCCAGGGGCAGGCGTTTTGGCTTTAAAGTCTGATTTAAATTCAGTTAATATTCGGTGTATTGGAGAAACCAGCGATGGATACGGTATTAAATAATGATTTTTATTGGATACAATTGCATGAAAACCCAAAATTGCTTACTAATTTAAACCCTGAAATCAGAAAGTCCTGGGTCAGAAGTTCAGTATCAGGTATTTCTCCCTATTTACAAAGCCTTCCGCAAGATACTGAATCAGTTCCTGAGACCCAAGCCGGCTTAATCCTGGCTCCGGCCAAACCCATAGCTGAGCAGGTTTTGCCGCATTTGCCGGAAAATTCCGCCATATTGCTGTTCGACCAAAAGGTACGCGTCCGCGATATTATCGCTTCCCGAAAGGCTTTAAAATATTTTGCCGGATGCGGGATAGTTACCGGGGCATTATTCGCTGAAAACGCCGCTGGCACTAACGCCGCCGCTTTAGGGTTCATACTGGGCAGACCTGTCCAGGTGCTGGGGCACGAACATTTTTGCCATTTTTGGATAAACTATACTACTTCCTTCGCGCCCATCACAGACCACCAAAAAGTTATCGGCGGAATTTGTATTCTTGGGCCTAAAAACGCCGATAATCAATTACTTCTTGGAATGGCCAAACTTATTTCTCAGTCCGCGGGTTCCAAAATCGCTTTTCAGAAATGGTCTCATAAAATAGATAAAGCCATCAATAAACAAATCCTCTTTTTAGACGCTGATTACAATATTTTCTGGATTAGCCAACAGGGCCGTGAAATTTTAAATTGCCCTGAGCAAAGTACATACAGCACTCCTCTGGCTAAAATAATAGTCCCCGATAAATTGGAAAACCACCATTTCTGGAATGCCGTAAGAAGTAAGCGCCAAATTGATAACGAAGCTGTAATTATCAAAGTTAATAACCGCCAGGATACCATTCATTGCAGAATAAGCATAACTGATTTTGAAGAAACAAACGGAAATACGCTGTCAAAAATGATAATATTCCAGGAAACCGAAAAAATGAACCGGCTCCCCCACAATTATTATGAAAACAATGCCAAGCTCGCTTTTGATAACGTAATCGGAACCAGTCCGGTTTTTGTCAATGCTGTAAATAAAGCCCGCTTGTCCTCCAAAACTCTTTCCAACATTCTTTTATTAGGCGAAAGCGGTACCGGCAAAGATGTGCTGGCTAAAGCCATACACAACTCCAGCTTGCGAAAAGACGGGCCTTTTATAACCGTAAACTGCGCCGCCCTGACGAAAGAATTGATATTCAGTGAATTATTCGGATATGATGAAGGGGCTTTTACCGGCGCTAAAAGAGGCGGCAACACGGGTAAATTCGAATTAGCCCACCAAGGTACTATTTTTTTGGATGAAATAGGAGACATGCCGATAGACCTGCAAGTCGCACTGCTGCGCGTTATAGAAGAAAAACATATAATGCGCTTAGGGGGCAACAAGTCCATTCCCATAGATATACGCATTATTTCCGCCACCAATAAAAATCTCGAATACGAAATAGCCCAAGGCCATTTCCGGCACGATCTCTATTACCGTCTGGGAGTCATAAAAATACATCTTCCCTCTTTGCGTGAACATCCCGAAGATATTTTACCGCTCAGCGAATATTTTCTGAACATATTGTGCCAACGTTTCAACATGCCGAGAAAAACCCTGGCCCATGACGCCCTAAATATTCTGCGAAAATATCCTTGGCCAGGAAATGTCAGGGAATTGCAGAACGTACTGGAAAGCGCGGTTCAATGGTCAGCAAATCAAGAAATAAGTAATCTGGAAATTGAACCTTTACTGTCATCTCCTTATTCATTCTCTTATATACCGGCCAGCCCTGATACACAACCTGACGCTTTTGCGCAAACTGATATCAGTTCGGAAAAAGACCTGATCCAATCATGCCTGACTAAATATGACAACAATAAAGCAAAAACTGCCCGGGTGATGGGCATTTCACGCAAGACCTTATACAAAAGGCTGCAAAAATATTGTTTGTAACTCTCGTCGCCGTTTCCCGGCAACCTGTACTGTACGGCCATACATATCGTCTGTCAGCGTAAAATTTCTGAAATATTTTACGCTCGTTAAATTCAATTACTATCGGGGGCCTCTAATAACTAACGGTGTGCGGACTCGGCCCGAAATTTGCCGTGCTTCTTCGCCGAATTAAAAGTTTTACAAATCTTCATTTATATACAACACTCTCCGGCTTAAAAACTCAGAAAGCGAGGCAAAGGGGGGGGGAGGTTCCAGAAACAAAAACAAAGCCCCTAGGGCGGGGGCAAAAAAAAAACTCTTGGCAACGACCTGCTCTCCCACAGAAACCTGCAGTACCATCGGCGCGGGAAGGCTTAACTGCCGTGTTCGGGATGGGAACGGGTGTTTCCCCTCCGCCATTGTCACC
>JAISWS010000122.1 GCA_031270725.1 Syntrophomonadaceae bacterium
AACCTTTTTTTGCCGTCTCCCGAAACGCCCGCGCGGGCGCTTCTCCATAAATTGGCTTTATTATACCATACCGGAACCCGCGAAAGCAAATTCCCGTCGAAAAAACGCGGCGGGAGGGATATTTTAAACGCGGCGGCGGAAGCTTAACATTGAGCCGCTTTTTCAAAGGCCTTTAAATACCGGGGAACGCTTTTCTTTTAAAGCGTTAACCCCTTCGCGCATATCCCGCGTTGACGCGCATATGACCTGAGCGGAAGATTCATAATCCAAAGCGCTGTCCAGGTCAGTGTCCAACCCTTTATAAACGGATTTTTTTAAATAACGGGCGGGAACGGCCGGATATCCGGCTATTTGTGCCGCTAAATCCAACGCCGCGCTTCTTAATTGATTTTTGCCGACTACCTGATTGACCAAGCCTATTCTTAGAGCTTCGTCCGCTAAAACGATTTTTCCGGTCAGAAATAACTCGAACGCTTTAGCGGCGCCAACCAGCCGAGGAAGTAAATATGTACCCCCCATGCCCGGATGCAAGCCCAGCTTAATAAAAGACACAGACATTTTGGCGTTATCCGCGGCAATCCTCATATCGCAAGCCAGGGCCAGACATAAACCGGCCCCGACCGCATAGCCGTTTATAGCCGCGATGGTCGGAACAGCCAAATCCCTCAGGCTGAGAAAGCTCTTGTAAAATTCGATCAGTTTAGCTTTGCCCTCCGAGGGAGGATCCTCCATCATAAAAAAAGCTGAATTCAGGTCCCCGCCCGAACAAAAAGAATCCCCTTCCCCTGTAAGTACTAATATTTTAATCCCGCTGTCTTCTTTTATTTCTTTTATCGCCCAGCGAAATTCGTCTTTCATTTCCTGGCTCATAGAGTTTTTGGTATGGGGCTGATTAAGGCTCAAAACAGCTATATTATTTTCTTTTTCCAAAAGCAACGTCTTATATGACATTTATTACCACCCCTTCAATTTAATTAAATTATAAATTTATCTTAACATTGGCGCCGCTTTTTGTCAGGCACATAATGAAACACAGCCGCAATCCGGCGTCGCGCCGATAAACAATCACTTTAAAAACCCGCTCCGCGGTAAGGGGCTTCTGAAAAAGGCTAATTTTTATTTTTAAAAAAAGTTACGCGCGCTTTGGTCTCCATAAAAGCCATCACTACCGCTACCCGAAAAATAACCTGGTTGGCGTAATTTAACGCGATGTTTTTCCCGAAAGCCTTGCCGCCGACAGTGAGCCCGGCTATACAGCCGGTGATCAACGCGCTTAAAAGCGCGGCGTCCATAAAAGGATACGCCGCCAATACTTTGACGACAATCCCCGCGCCGACCGCGCCGCTCAAGGTTCCGCACACGTCGCCTATAACGTCGTTACAGTAATTGGCGAATTTACCGGCGTTGTTCAAAAGCCGCACGGCCTGAGTGGCTCCCGTGATTTTTTTTGAAGCCATAGCGTTAAAAGGCGGAGCGGTGGCGGCGGTTACCGCTGTCCCCAGCAAATCGAAAAAAATACCCAAAAAAATGATGACCAGTAACAATAACAAGCCCATCCAAAAAGCGGACAGAAATTGCAAAAGAATTTCCGAGCCTATCCCGATAACAAACGCCAGCATTACCGTAAATACCCCGACCAATAAAGCAGATTTCGCGCTTCCTTTTTTTATCCGCAAATAAAATCCTCCCGTCAGCTCATGTCAACTATTATACTATTTTATCTATTAAAAAAAACGCGGGCCCCGCCGTAAAAATAGCCGCTTCCGTCCGTGAAAGCAAATTGACGGTTTCAAAATTCATCGTAACCCTTCGCATCAAGCCTTTTCGCCCCGCTCCGCCCGCTATCGCCCTTCGGTTAAACTTTCAGTTTCTTCGCGCCTCATATTTCCATATGATTCTATTTTCGCCATTATGCCGCCGCAATATGGGGCCGGAAAAATTTTCAGCAAACAAAACGGCGGATATATTCTTTATTTTTTTACCGTCAAAGTATTTCAGCGAAATTTCCGATATATATACAAAAATAATTAATGATAATATCGACTGCTTCAATTGCTTCAATTGCTTCAATGTATATTGATTTAAGTATATTGATTTAATATTTATTTACGCGTTTCGGCCGTAAAAATATGGAAAGGACTGTACATTGCTTTATAATTTAGATCTTCACAAAAACATGTCGGAGCTCAGAAAGTTCAAACAAGGCTCCCTTATTTACAAAGAAAATAATTTCGCTGAAATGTATCTTATTTTAAGCGGCAGCGTCGGTGTTTATAAAAATTACCGCCAGGACGGTGAAATTTATATGCAGGAATTGGGAGCGGGGGATTTTTTCGGCGCAATATCCCTGTTTTTAGATAAAAAAAGAGTCACTACCGCGGTGGCTTTAACTGAAGTGGTCGCTATCGAGATTAACCGTAAAACATTAAAAAGTTTTTTTGACAATAATCCGGACGCTTTATATAATTTTATCAAAAAACTTTGTTTTCAGCTGGACCAATTACGGGAACTGCATGCCGAGTCAATCAGCGTAAATAAAAACCTTGAGAAAAAAGAGCCTGTATTCCGGGGAGAAACCCTCGCGGAAGACAGCGTCCCGAAACCAGGTGACGGCGGCGCCCCATTGGAGCTCGCCAACGAAGCCCCCGATAAACCGCCTGGAGACAAAGCGCCTTCCGTTTCCCTTGCCTTTGAAAACGCTGACATTAATGACGGAAGCGACCTTTTCCCCGCCCCGCATAAATTTTATCAGCTTCCTATTCAAGATACCGACCCCAGTTTTTTATATCTCAGAAAATACGAATGCCCGCTTTGCAAAAAGCCTTTCCAGGCCAGCGCCGTCAGAAGCTCTAAATTAGTTTCAACCTCTATGGACCGTGACCTGCGGATTCATTACAAAAACGTAGAACCTATGTATTATGACATCGCGACTTGCCCTCATTGCTGGTACAGCGCCCTGACTGAAAATTTCGACAACCCGAATTCGCCCAAACGGAAAATGCTGTCGCAATTTTTGCTGCCTTATAAATCAGCGTATCATTTTGATTTTCATAAGGAGAAAGACAGCGCCGCCATCTTCGCGAGCCATTACCTGGCTTTGGAGTGCGCCCCTCATTGTTTTTCCAATTACTTTTTGTTAAAAGGGAAAATATGGCTTAAACTAAGCCGTATTTACGGTGACTGCCAGGATGCGGATATGAAACTTTTCGCTGAGCGACAGGCTTTGGACGGATACCAATCCGCCTATACCAAACACGATCTTCCCTCCAAGCAGGTTCAGCAGGTACTCTATATAATCGGCGAGCTGAATTACACGCTGGGCAATTTGTCAGAAGCCCGCAACCATTTTTTCCTGGCTAAACAGGAAAAAGACGGCAACAAAATGGTTCAGCGCTTTGCCGAAGACCGGCTGGAAGACATAAAAAAAGAGTTAACGGACCTTTGACGGCGCTTTTTATAATATTATAAAAAAACAGCGGCGGAGACAGTTTTGTTTAATATCGCGCCGCGCCGGTCGCGTGCCTAAGCAGCCGGCGCAACGCGTGGCTGGCATTACGGCTAATATCGCAGGCTGCCAATCTCCCGCAAATCGTTCAGATTATGAGCTTTTATCCCCCAGGCGGAAATAGTATACAGCCTGTCCCCTATGTAAAGGAGGCGTTCAACGTGTTTGCCGTCTTGCGCGTACCAGTTTCCGGCTTTCATGTAATCGCTTTCACTCAGGTGTGTTATACGCCCTTTCAGAGTAAAGCCTTTTTGCGGGTCTAAATTATAAACATAACCTCCCTGAAAATTAAAAACGCCATATTCAAGCGGGTAATTATTTTCAGGCGTATTCCGCTTTTCGTCCAATTCCATGACGGTGATCGGAAAAGCCAGGAGATTTTTTTCTTTGGAAAAAAGCAAGGC
>JAISWS010000123.1 GCA_031270725.1 Syntrophomonadaceae bacterium
GTATAGTCAGCGGCATTGGCGATAATAAGTTCGCGCCGGACGCGGAAATAACCAGGCAGGATTTGGCGGCCATAATAACGCGCTACGCCGAATACGCCAATAAACAGTTCCCCGCGACCCGGCAGTTCGTTACCTTCGCGGATGACGCGCAAATAGCGGATTACGCGAAAAGCTCCGTGCAGAGCCTTTACAACGGCGGCATAATAAGCGGCAAGCCGAACAATATCTTTGATCCGACTGGCAACGCGACCAGAGCGGAAGTGGCGGCCATGATGCACAGATTTATCGAAGCGGCGAAATAACGAAATAAACCCCGCTATTCGCGGAAAACTCGGGAGACGGGCGGCTGGTAAAACCGCCCGTCTCCTTTCTTGCGCGCACCCGGCGGCGTGGGAGGAAGCACAAAGGCCGGTTCAGAGAGAGGTTTAAGAGCTTTACCATGGACAACGGCAGCGAGTTTTTGGACAGCGCGAGACTTGAGGCGTCCTGCCTGTGCGGCTTGAATCTCCTCCGCGTCTTCGGCGAGGTGAAGCCGTTGCCCGTCAAAAAAGCGTGGAGGGCTGCATAGGAGATTTCGATGTGGTATTGCCCGGAGAGTATAATGCAAGAAATGGCTGCCTTTGCAATCTTCCCTGTAGAGACGTAATACATTACCCTTCACATCATCAGGCATCTTTGACCTTGGCGGCCTCGCTGAGTTGCCGTGGATTAGAGCCTGCGCTCCGCGTTTTCTGGCCTCCTTTTTCAGCCGCTTCACCTGCCGCTCACTGACCCCCAGCGCGATACTTGCCTCCTTCACGGTGATGGAATCCTGCATTAGCCTTGCTGATGATGTCGTACCGGTTAAGCTGTTTTTGGCTCATTGTGATTTTGTCCTTTTCCACGCCACCATTTTACACCCTCGGAGGGGGGTGACATTTTCCCTTGATAATTTACAAGGTGACATTATCACATGATAACCACACAAATAAAAGATTATTATTGACAGCCGCAAGCCTTTAAAATATACTGTATAAGTATAATCGAATATTTTAGACGATGAAAGGAACCATATTCAAGCAATCACTTGATAACAGAGAAGCCGGAATTTGCTGAGAACGGCGTCAATATTGTTGAATTCTCCTCCTGGAGCCGCATGCTGAATGGGTACTTAGATATGCTCGGTAGGCAACGCCGGATAAAAAATCCGTTATCAAAAAAGCTTTAAGCACTAAGCGGTTGCGGATACGCAACAAGTAGGGTGGTACCGCGGGAAAGCCTCTCGTCCCTGATTTCGGGGATCAGAGGATTTTTTATTTTTGCTGAAGGCTCGCAGAATGAAACAGACAGAGAAGGTGGAATAAAAAATGAAAAGCGATGTGGTAAAAGTCGGGTTTGAAAAAGCGCCGCACAAGTCTTTATTCAAAGCGCTGGGGGTACTGGATGAAGAATTGGAGCGTCCGCTGATCGGTGTGGTGAATTCATATAATGAACTGATACCAGGACATATGAATTTGGATAAAATAGCGGCGGCGGTTAAAGCAGGCGTCAGGATAGCGGGAGGGACACCGTTTGAATTTGGAACTATCGGAGTATGTGACGGTATATCCATGAATCACATGGGGATGAAATATTCTTTGGGAAGCCGTGAGTTAATAGCCGACGCGGCGGAAATTATGGCGGTAGCCCATGGCCTGGACGGATTGGTTTTTATACCCAATTGTGATAAGGTGGTTCCGGGAATGCTGATGGCGGCCGCCCGGTTAAATTTACCGGCTATATTTATAAGCGGAGGGCCGATGCTGGCAGGTATAGTGAATGGCCGGAGAGTAGGACTTACTCAAGTGTTTGAAGCGGTCGGATCGGTAGCGGGAGGCACGATTGAGGAGAGCGCGCTGGAGGAATATATTGAGCGTGCTTGCCCTACTTGCGGCTCTTGCGCCGGTATGTTCACCGCCAACTCTATGAATTGTTTAACAGAAGCATTAGGGATGGGGCTTCCGGGGAATGGAACCATACCGGCGGTATATTCCGAACGGATAAGGCTGGCTAAGCAAGCGGGGATGAAAATAGTGGATTTGATAAAACAAAATATACGGCCGGCCGATATTATTACCGCAGCCGCTTTTCATAATGTTATATGCGCGGATATGGCCATCGGCTGTTCGACTAATTCCGTACTGCATCTTCTGGCTATCGCTCACGAAGCCGGAGTGGATATCGATTTGAACAGCTTTAATCAATTAAGCGCTTCTGTGCCGCAATTGTGCAAATTGAGCCCGGCTGGAGATCATTTCGTAGAAGATTTGTATCACGCGGGCGGGGTGCAGGCTATTTTAAACGAACTCAGCAAGAAAGGCCTGATTAATGGTGACTGCTTAACGGTGACCGGAAAAACTGTCGCCGAAAATATAAAAAGCCGCTCAGTACTTAATCATAACGTGATAAGAACTATGGATGACCCTTATAGCCCTAACGGAGGGCTGGCGATTTTATTTGGCAATTTGGCGCCCGAGGGCGCGGTCGTAAAACGGGGGGCTGTAGCGCCGGAAATGATGCGACACAGCGGCCCGGCGCGGGTTTACAATTCTGAAGAAGAAGCGTCGCGTGCTATATGGAGCCGTAAAATCAAACCGGGCGACGTGATAGTGATACGTTATGAAGGCCCGCGCGGAGGGCCTGGCATGAGAGAAATGCTGACACCTACTTCTTCTATTGCCGGAATGAATCTTGATAAAGAAGTGGCGTTGATTACCGATGGCAGGTTTTCGGGAGCGACCAGAGGAGCTTCTATCGGGCATGTATCTCCCGAAGCCGCAGCTGGAGGAACTATAGCGCTCGTTGAAGAAGGAGACCTGATAAAAATCGATATACCCAATTATTCGTTGGAATTATTAGTTGACGAACAAACTTTGCAAAAGCGAAGAGATAACTGGCGGGAGCCGGAACCTAATATTAAAAAAGGCTATATGAGCAGGTATGCGGAGCGGGTTCAGTCCGCCAGTACCGGAGCTATTTTAAGATAACCGCGCTTATTTTGGGGAGGTGAAAAAATTTGTTATTAAAAGGAGCAGAAATATTACTAAAATGTTTGCAGAATGAAGGGGTAGACGTGATATTCGGATACCCTGGCGGACAAGCTTTGGGCATCTATGACGCTTTGTTTTCGTCAGATATAAAGCATATACTGACCAGACATGAACAAGGCGCGGCGCACGCGGCTGACGGATATGCCAGAGCTACCGGCAAAGTGGGGGTGTGCCTGTCCACATCGGGACCAGGCGCTACTAATTTAGTCACCGGAATTGCGACCGCCAATATGGATTCCATTCCTTTGATATGCCTTACAGCTCAGGTATCAACTGCCATGATAGGTAAAGACGCTTTTCAGGAAGCCGATATTACCGGAATTTGTTTGCCGATTACCAAGCATACTTATTTAGTGGAAAAAACCGAGGATGTACCGCGCATCGTAAAAGAAGCTTTTTATATCGCGAGAACCAACCGCCCCGGGCCGATAGTGATCGACCTGCCTAAAGACGTTATGGAAAATACGGTGGAATATGCGGCTTATAATCAGGAAGTCAGCATCAGGGGTTACAGGGTAGCGAAGAACTTTAATTATGGCCAGGTTATTTCGGCGGCCGAGTTGATCAGGCAGGCAAAAAGGCCGGTAATTTACGCCGGCGGCGGCATAATAGCTTCGCAGGCCGATGAGGAACTGCGGAAATTAGCGGAGACGATGAAAATACCTGTTACCACGACTCTGATGGGTATAGGGACATTTGATTCATATAATTATTTATCGTTGGGTATGCTGGGTATGCATGGAACCAGATACGCGAATTACGCTATCGGCGAGGCCGACTTGCTTATCGCGGCCGGAGTCCGCTTTGATGATCGGGTGACAGGGAAATTGGACACTTTCGCGCCGAAAGCCAAAATTATTCATATAGATATAGACGCGGCTGAGATCGGGAAAAATGTAAAACCGACCATTCCTATAGTGGGGGACGTCAAGGATATATTAAAAGCGCTCAATGAACGTTTAAGGGAGCCCGCTGATTTAAGAGAATGGCATGATACTATAAGCAGATGGAAAGCCGAATACCCTCTGCGTTATGAAAATCCGCCCGGCGGCAGTATAATGCCGCAGCACATTATCGAAAAAATAAGTAGTTTGACAGACGGAAACGCTATTATAACTACGGAAGTAGGACAGCATCAGATGTGGACGGCGCAATATTTCAGATTTAAAAAGCCTCGCACCTTTATAACTTCCGGCGGGTTGGGCACTATGGGTTTTGGATTTCCGGCGTCTATCGGCGCTAAAATAGCGTTTCCGGACCGCCCGGTTATAAACATAGCCGGAGATGGCAGTATCCAGATGAACATTCAGGAATTGGGTACGGCAGTACAGTATAAATTGCCGGTGATAATTTGTATAATTAACAATCAGTTTCTGGGAATGGTTCGCCAGTGGCAGTCGCTGTTTTATGGCGGCAGATATTCATATACCGATATCAGTACCCAACCGGATTTTGTTAAATTAGCTGAAGCTTACGGAGCGGTAGGCAGAAGGATAGACAAAATTGATGGAATCGACGGCGCTCTGCAAGAAGCTCTGACCGTTAAAGACCGTCCGGTGGTGCTGGATTTCAGAGTAGAACGGGAAGCGAACGTATTTCCCATGGTTCCGCCGGGTGGATCGACTTTAATAATGCTGGGGGAGGATTAAAAGATGAATAAGCACACTATATCCATAACCGTTGAAGACCAGCCGGGGGTTTTAACGAGAGTGACCACTTTATTCCGCCGCCGCGGATATAATATTGAGAGTTTAAGCGTAGGGGTTACGGAAGATCCTTCTCAAGCCAGGATAACTATAGTGGTGCCCGGCGATGACAGCATAATAGAGCAGGTTACCAAACAATTGTACAAATTGGTTGATGTCAATAAAATAGTTGATATTACGGCTGAAAAATATGTTGAAAGGGAATTGGTTCTCATTAAAGTGCGCGCTGATAACAGTATCAGAGCCGACGTAGTACAAATCGTCGATATTTTTAGAGGGCGTATCGTCGATATCGGCCGTGATACGCTCATTATAGAAGCGACAGGAGACGAAGGGAAAATTAACGCTATACAGGATTCATTGAGAAACTTTGGTATTATAGAGTTGGTTAGAACAGGAAAAATCGCGATGATCAGGGGAAATAAATAATAGCTAATAATGAAAGGGGAAATAAAAAAATGGTAAAAATGTTTTATGACAGTGACAGCAATCTGGAGTTTCTGAAAGGAAAAACCATAGCGGTAATGGGATTTGGCTCCCAGGGGCACGCCCAGGCCCAAAATCTAAAAGACAGCGGACTTCACGTTATCGTGGGGATTCGCAAACCCACTGATGATTTTACCAAAAAAGAAT
>JAISWS010000124.1 GCA_031270725.1 Syntrophomonadaceae bacterium
AACCTTTTTTTGCCGTCTCCCGAAACGCCCGCGCGGGCGCTTCTCCATAAATTGGCTTTATTATACCATACCGGAACCCGCGAAAGCAAATTCCCGTCGAAAAAACGCGGCGGGAGGGAGGATATTTTTTAAAAAATCTATTTATGAGGGAAAGCCCGCGTAAAAGTTTTTTACAAGCCACTATCGGGGATATAAAGCCCCCATCCCGCCTTGTCCGCGTTTTAACGCGTTTCAAACAGAGAACATGAACCATAGTCCCTGCCCGGCGCTTTGAAAAACTCAGCGCCCCGGCCGTTTTATTGAATAGTTATTTTATGGTTTAAATCCCGTCCGCGCTCATCTTTAGGCAATATAACCTTTAAGATTCCGTTTTTATATTCGGCGCTTATTTTTTCTTCCTTTATATTATCCAGACGATAACCGCGGGCTATACTGCCCTGATGGCGTTCCTTCCGCAAATAGCCGCGGCCGTCTTTTTCGGCTCCGTTTTCGTGATGGCAGGAAACAGTCAAATAATTATCCCGGCATTCCAGGCTTATGTCATTTTTATCGTGGCCGGGAATTTCCACTTCCAAAATAAAACTGTCCTCCTCTTCCCTGATATCGGTGCGCATGTAGTTTCCAAAATGGTCCATCAGATTATTTCCGAAAAAATCTTCCGGCCAGCGGGATTGGAAAAAGTTTTTAAACAAATGGAAGGGCTGCTGAGAACTTACCAAATCTCTTTTCAAAAATTTCACTCCTTTTTATATGTTATACGCAACTATAAGCTACCAATATTTTTCCTCAGCCAAGCGCAATTATACCGGATATATTTACCTTTTTGTCCTCAGATTTTTAGCGTTTTTGCGTTGTTTTTTAGCTTCCCGGGAAAAAATAGCCAGGTTTTTTTCCCGCTCTTTGCGCCCGCCGATGTATTCTGATTCCTGATCCTTCTTAACTACCAGGGTATTCCCTTCGTCGAAAGTGAGCGCGACCGGAGCCTCGGATTCCCCATATATTACCTTATACCCTTTCTCTTTTAAAACGCCGTCGTTTTTCAGATACTTGCGGGCTTCCCGCTTGATAACGGAAAAATCGCGCCCGGAATGGCGCCCTTTGCCGTGATTGATTACTATAACCTCTACCCGCTGATCAAAACACCAGTCTAAATTTACGGCCATTTTCCGCAGGGCTTCCTCTAAACTTAAATTATGAAGGTTTATGTATTCTATTTTTATAATAATTTCCCCCCTGGAATATTAACTCCGGCTAATATCTTTATTAACATTAACGCGCGGTTGATACGCTGGTTGCTTTCATAAATTTTATATATGACCGTAAATATGTTATCATAAAAATATACATATAATCAGCTTTCAAAAGAAACTCCTTATATTTGTCGGAATTTTCTTATATAATAAGGATAGGTTGTTAAAATGCCGCTTGTCATTTTCAATCTGTTTTTATTAAAAATAATCAGTGAGTTCCGTATTTTATATCCGCTTTGGGATATGGCGGATAATTGAAATGTTGAGGTGTCTGTAATGGAATTGGATTTGTTTAACGGGTTAAACTCAAGACAAACGGAAGCTGTCCGGCATACTCAGGGGCCCTGTATGATACTGGCCGGCGCCGGCAGCGGCAAGACGAAAGTGCTTACCTGCAGAATAGCTAACCTTATAGTTAATGAAGGCGTTTCACCTGATTCTATTATGGCAATTACTTTCACTAACAAAGCCGCCCAGGAAATGAAAAAAAGGATCAGGAATATGATCCCCGGGTACAGCGGGCAATGGATCCAAACTTTCCACGCGGCTTGCTATAAAATACTGAGAATGGATATACAGCATTTAGGGTATGATAAAAATTTCGTGATTATGGACGACAGCGACTGTAAAAGTTTACTGAAGTCCACTTTGAAAGAAAACCAGTTTTACGATGTCAAAGCCGAAGATTTGCTTTACCCTATCAAGCAGATGAAAAACCGCCTGGCCAATCCGGAGGAGTTTTTCATAAATATGAAGCTGTCTTTGGAGATGAAAGAAAAATATTTGCAGATTTACCGGGCTTACAGCCGTCAGTTGAAAGAGATAAACGCTCTTGATTTTGAAGATTTAATCGTCCTGTGTACAAAACTGTTCAGGAATTTCCCCGAAGTTCTGGAAAAATACAGGAACTGGTTCCGCTATATTTTAGTCGATGAATATCAGGATACCAATATGTCCCAATATGACCTGATACATTGTCTGGCCGAGCGGAATAAGAATTTGTTTATCGTAGGGGATCCCGACCAATCGATTTACAGCTGGCGGGGGGCGGAGCCGCATAATATAAAGCGGTTTTTAAAGGACTATCCTGAAGCCCGCGTAATCAAGCTGGAACAAAATTACCGTTCCACCGGCAATATTTTAGACGCCGCCAACCATATTATAAATTATAATACCGGACGGGAAGACAAGCATTTATTTACCGACAGCGGCCCCGGGGAACTGATAACCTGTTTCAACGCCCCCGATTCTTTTCAGGAAGCCCGTTTCATAGCTGAAAACATCAGCGAAGCGTTGGCTTCAGAAGGCTGCCGTTATCGGGATTGCGCCATTTTTTACCGTACTCACGCGCAGTCCCGGGTAATTGAAGAAGCTCTGACCAGAAGGAATATCCCTTATAAAATAATCGGCGCCAGCAAATTTTATGACCGTAAGGAAATAAAAGACATTTTGTCTTATCTGAGGCTTGTCTGCAACCCCAACGATATTCTGAGTTTTGAGCGGATTGTAAATATGTCCAAAAAAGGCGTCGGCCGTAAAACTCTGGACAAAATACGGACTTTAGCGCAGGAAAAAGCGCTGCCTATACTGGAGGTTTTAAACTTTACGGAAGAAATAGCCGGGCTGGGACAAAAAAGCCGGGCGACGTTAGAGGAATTTTACGGAATGCTTAAATACTTTACCGCCTTGAATGACGGGGGAAGTTCGTTAGCGGACTTGCTGGACGCTGTTTTAGAAACCACGTCTTATAAGGAAACGCTCATAAAAAATGACCATCTGGAAGCGGAAGCCCGCCTGGAAAATATCCATGAGCTGCGTTCCTTAGCTTTAGAGTTTGAGCAAAACGGCGGTTCAGGATTGGAAGAATTTTTAGCCGGCACGGTATTAGTCCAGGAAGCGGACGACGTAGACGATTCCGATCTGGTTTTTATGATGACTTTTCACGGAGCGAAAGGGCTGGAGTTTTCCCATGTGTTCATGTCCGGAATGGAGGAAGGGGTTTTCCCTTCTTACCGCAGCGAAAGCCGTGAGGAAATGGAAGAGGAACGCCGGCTTTGTTACGTCGGTATCACCCGAGCCAGGAAAAGGCTGTTTCTGTCCCATACAGTCACCCGCCTTCTGTACGGCTATGAACGCAATAACGCCCCTTCCCGCTTTCTGAAAGAAATACCGGAAGGGTTATTAAAAATTCCGGCGCAAAGGGTTTATTTACATACCCCTATCCAGGAAGGCGATACCGTATTACATAGAAAATTCGGCCCCGGCAATGTTCTGGAACTGCGGGAAGACGGCATCATCGCCATTATCGATTTTGAACGGGGCGGAACTAAAATGATGAGGCTGGATATGGCGCCTCTGGAAAAAATAGGCTGAGCGCACCGGCCGTTTACAGCAAAGTATTCATCTATAATAACCGGAAGGGTTGTAGTAATTTGGAATTAGAAAAACCGGCCCCCCGTAATATGCGGGAGCTTATAGATTTAATACGCCGATATGATTATCATTATTATGTTTTGGACCAGCCGCTGGTGGACGACAGCGTCTACGACGCCAAAATGCGGGAGTTGCTGCGCCTGGAGGAAGAATACCCTCAATTCATCAACGCTTATTCCCCCACTCAAAGAATAGGAGGGGAACCCAGTGATAATTTCCCCCAGGTTATCCACCGTCAGCCTTTATTAAGCCTGGATAACGCGTTTTCCCAAGAAGATTTACAGGATTTCGACCACCGCGTCGCCAAGGCCGTCTCCCCGTATGATTATATATGTGAATTAAAAATCGACGGTTTATCTATCGCGCTCATATACGAAAACGGCCTGCTGATAAACGCCGCTACCCGAGGCAACGGGCAAGTAGGCGAAGACGTCACTCTGAACGTCCGTACCGTAAAAAGTATTCCTTTGCGCCTGTTAAAGCCTATCCCCCGTTTAGAAGTACGCGGGGAAATTTATATGCCCAAGAAAGAGTTTTTACGCCTGAACCGGATCAAAGAGGAACAAGGCGGCAAAGTTTTCGCGAACCCCCGTAACGCCGCCGCCGGTTCTCTGCGCCAGTTACAGCCGTCCGTCACCGCCCAGAGGAAATTATCGGCCTTTTTTTATGAAATACTTTACATAGAAGACGCCGGAATTAACATTACCAGCCAGGAAGAAACTTTGAACTTCCTTAAACAAGCCGGCCTGCCCGTAAACAGCCATTATGTCAAAGCGGCCAATATTGAACAGGTTTATGATTTCGCGCGGGAGTTTGAAAATAAAAGGGCCGCTTTACCTTACGATATAGACGGCACGGTCGTGAAATTAAACCGCGTTGAAGGCCGGGCCGCCCTGGGAAGCACTTTAAAGACCCCCCGCTGGGCTATAGCTTATAAATTCCCCGCCGCTCAAACCATGACCAAGCTGCTGGATATAGAAATCAACGTAGGCAGAACCGGTATTATCGCCCCTACCGCCCTGCTGGAGCCTGTGTCATTAGCGGGAAGCACGGTTAGCCGCGCCAGCCTCCATAACTTTGATTTAATAAAGGAAAAAAACCTGCTCATAGGAGACACGGTGATGATTCACAAAGCGGGTGATATTATTCCCGAGGTTTTAAGGCCTCTGCCGGAACTGCGAACCGGAACGGAAAAAGCCATAACGCCTCCCGCCGCCTGCCCTGCCTGCGGCAGCCAGGCTTTACGCTGGGAAGGGGAAGTGGCCTACAGGTGTGATAACATAAACTGTCCGGCCCGTTTAAAAGAAAGCCTGATATTTTTCGCTTCCCGGCCGGCTATGAATATTGAAGGCTTAGGCCCCAGCCTTGCGGAACAATTGGTGGAAGCGGGCTTAGTTAATAAGATAGAGGATTTGTACCGTTTAACCGAAGAACAATTAGCCGGTTTGGAGCGGATGGGAAATAAGTCGGCCGTAAATTTAATAAACGCTATTATGAACAGCCGGCGGCAGCCTTTGTCCCGTTTATTGACCGCTTTGGGCATCAGGCATGTCGGTTCCAAAATCGCCCGGGTGCTGGCGGAACATTATAACGATATCCATTTGTTTTTTAATTTAAAAAGCGAACAATTGCTGGAGATTGCGGAAATAGGCCCTAAAATCGCTGAAAGCGTGGTGTTTTTTTTCAATGCCCCCCGCAACGCGGAAACTATAAACAACTTACTGGCAGCCGGCGTCAACGGTAAAGAAAAAGCCAGCTTGCGGGCTTCCGGCCCGCTGACAGGCAAGAGTTTTGTTTTAAGCGGCACTTTAGAGAATTATACCCGTGAGCAAATAAGTGTCATAATCCAAAACCTCGGCGGCCAGATAAGCTCTTCCGTAAATCCCAAAACTGATTATCTGATTTCAGGCGACCGTCCCGGAAAAAAATATCAGCAAGCTGTAAAACTGGGCGTTTCCATATTAGATGAACCGGAGCTGGAAAATCTGATAGTTTCCTGCCGCTCCCAGCAATCCGCAATATCTTTATAGAATATTTATTAATGTTAAGACGATATAAAGCCGAGGGTATCAGCGGCAGGTTATGATATGATATAATATTCTCCAGTATTTTCAACATCGGGAGGGAAAAAATATGCCTTTAGACAAAGCAGCCGTAGAACATGTGGCTTTATTGGCCCGGCTGAATCTGAGCGAAACTGAAAAAACCGAATTTGCCCGGCAGCTTAGCTCTATACTTGGTTATGTGGATAAATTACAGGAGCTGAACACCGACCAGGTCCGCCCATTAGTGAATATCTTGTCCGCAAATAATGTCCTGCGCGACGACGAAGAGCGCCCCAGGCCGCTTTCAAGAGAAGAGCTTCTGGCAAACGGTCCCAGCGTGGAGGCGGCCCAGTTTAAAGTACCAAAAATATTATAAGGAGCAATTTGCGATGGAACTTTGGGAATTAACCTTGCAGCAAATGATCGGCCAATTAAATTCCAGGTGTATTTCTTCCGCTGAATTAGCGGAGTCGGTTTATGAACATACGGAAAAAACAGACAAAGCCGTTAAAGCCTTTATAACTTTAGCAGATAAGGATAAAATTATGGAACAGGCCCGTTTATGCGACACGGAAGCTTTCCGGGGCATCAAAGGTATTCCATACGGCCTGAAAGACATTTTCTGCACCCGCGGCTTAAAAACTACATGCGCTTCCCATATTTTAGATAATTTTATACCGCCGTATAACGCTACAGTGGTAAACAAGCTTAATGAACAACAAGGGATTATCCTGGGCAAACTGAATATGGACGAATTCGCTATGGGTTCTTCCACTGAACAATCAGCTTTTTTCCCTACCCATAATCCCTGGGATCTGGAACGGGTGCCCGGCGGTTCGTCAGGAGGCAGCGCGGCGGCAGTCGCCGCCGGAGAAATACCTTTTTCCCTGGGAACCGATACCGGCGGTTCCATCAGGCAGCCGGCCGCGTATTGCGGAGTGGTGGGCCTTAAACCAACTTACGGAAGAGTCTCGCGCTGGGGAGTTATCGCCTTTGCTTCCTCCTTGGACCAGGTAGGCGTTTTCAGCAAAACTGTAACGGACTGCGCTATAGTGATGAACATTATTGCCGGACATGACCCTTTGGATTCTACCAGCGTCAACATAGAACGCCCCGACTATACCCGTTTTTTAAACGCCGATATAAAGGGCCTGCGGATTGGAGTTCCTAAAGAATACTTCCAACAGGGAATCCAGGCCGGGGTTAAAGAGGAAGTGAAGAAAGCGTTAAAATTTTATGAAAGCTCCGGAGCGCTGGTGGAAGAAATCTCTCTCCCCCACACCGAATACGCTTTGCCAGCTTACTATCTGGTGGCTCCGGCGGAAGCCAGCGCTAATTTAGCGCGTTTCGACGGAGTACGTTACGGTTGGCGCAATACGGGCAAAGATAATATTTTAGACATGTACTCTCACACCAGAGCGGAAGGGTTTGGAGACGAAGTCAAACGTAGAATTATGCTGGGGACCTATGCCCTGAGCTCAGGATATTATGACGCTTACTATTTAAAGGCCTTGAAAGTCAGAACACTGATATATCAGGATTTTATGAAAGCTTTTGAGAATCTTGACGTTATTATTTCCCCGACCACGCCTTCGACCGCGTTTAAAATCGGAGAACAAATAGGCGATCCTCTTACTTTATACTTAAACGATATTCTGACCGTGCCGGTGAATATGGCAGGTTTGCCGGGCATATCCATCCCCTGCGGCCTTTCTGATGGTCTGCCGGTGGGAATGCAAATCATCGGTAAGGCGTTTGACGAGGGCACTATTTTGAAAACCGCCTACGCTTTCGAGCAAAACAGCGGCTTCCATATTAAATTACCCCATCCGGAGGTGATATAATGACAAAAACTTTTGAAACCGTTATCGGTTTGGAGGTACACGCGGAGCTCAAAACCGCCACTAAAATATTTTGCTCCTGCCCCAACGCTTTCGGGCATGAACCTAATACTAACATCTGCCCGGTATGCGCGGGATTTCCAGGAATGCTGCCGGTTTTAAACCGGCAAGTGGTACATCACGCCATTTTAACCGGATTGGCCCTTAATTGTACTATCGCGGAATACAGCCGTTTCGACCGCAAAAATTATTTTTACCCCGATTTGC
>JAISWS010000126.1 GCA_031270725.1 Syntrophomonadaceae bacterium
GTATAGTCAGCGGCATTGGCGATAATAAGTTCGCGCCGGACGCGGAAATAACCAGGCAGGATTTGGCGGCCATAATAACGCGCTACGCCGAATACGCCAATAAACAGTTCCCCGCGACCAGGCAGTTCGTCACCTTCGCGGATGACGCGCAGATAGCGGATTACGCGAAAAACGACGTGCAGACCCTTTACAACGGCGGCATAATAAGCGGCAAGCCGAACCTGTCCCCGGAAGGGGGCAATGTCTTTGATCCGCGGGGCAGCGCGACCCGCGCGGAAGTGGCGGCCATGCTGCACAGATTTATCGAAGCGGCGAAATAAGCGCTTATATACGGAAAAAATAACGCGAATATCATAACGGCAAAGCCCCGTCAGAGATGGATTGTTCCAAGTTCTGGCGGGGCTTTGTTTTATATAAATTCCTCCCCGGAGCGTAGATTATTTTATTTACTACTGGATACCCCCGCAGGGGCGCAATGACGAAAGGGGCACGGCAGGCACCCCGGAATATGGATTGTTTCGCGTTTCTCGCCATGACGAAATTTTGTTACCCTTCTGCATTAACATCGCAAAGAACCATTAAAAGGTTTTACCGCTGTTTATTGTATTCCGTCCGGTATACGCTGAAAAAATCGTCAGCCCGCATCGGGTGAGCAAAATAATTACCTTGAATAATATCAATATTCAACTGGTTCAGTATTTGATACTGCCCGTAGGTTTCTATTCCTTCAACGCACACGGTAAAGCCCATACTTTTCGCCAGATTGATTATTACATTCATAAACTCCCTTTTGGTTTCATCCGCTTCAATACCTACTACAAATGAACGGTCTATTTTCACTTCATCGGTAGGCAGGGAATTTAAATAGCTCAAAGAAGAGTAACCTCTTCCGAAATCGTCTATGGCAATTTTAAGGCCGTTTTGCCTTAAACGCTGCAAAATATGAAATACGTTTTCTATTTCTAAAATACTGGCGGTTTCAGTTATTTCTAAAATTATATTGCGGGTGTTCAAATTATAATTAGTGACTGCCATATAAATTTCCTCGAACAGGGAAGCGCGTCCGATCACTGCCGGCGACAAATTTATTTGGATAAAGAAGTCTTCGCTTATACCCTGGTTTATCCATTGCTGGCATTGTTCGCAAACGGTGTTGAAAATCCACTTCTCCACCATAGCCATAAGGTCAGATCTTTCCAGAAAAGGTATGATATCATCAGGAAGGTTAATTTCCCCGTTTTTATCCTGCCACCGCAGCAAGGCTTCGGCCCCTACGCATTTTCGGCCGTCGCTGCTTATAATGGGCTGGTAATATAACATGAAGCCGGCAAAATTATTGCCTATGGCTTTACGCAAACGCTTGTTGAGATCGATTTTTGACATAAACCCCGACCGGTCCGCCTCATTGAAGAACGAATATTTCAAACCGTTATTATAGTTATATTTTACCATTTGCATGGCAATGTCCAAATCAATAAACAAATTGTCCATTTGGGTATTCCGGCTGGAATATTCAATGGCGGCGGTCGCGATATTTACCTTTATGTCCAGCCCTTTTTTGATTAACAGGTTGGAATGGAAATAGTTATGGATATTTTCCATTAGCCGCAATGTTTCGTTTTTACCGGCGTTTCTCGCTATGATCAAAAATTGATCAATACCGTAATTATATATGGGAGGATATTTGTGAGCGATTTTCGACAAATATTTTCCGGTTTCGCGCAAAACTTTATCGCCGATATTGTGGCTGAAACTTTGATTTATTTCCTTGAAATTTTTTATATCCAGGAACAGCAAATACCCGCTTTCATTTTCCTGTTCCAGAATGTTTGATATATCCATGTGGAATTTTTGACGGTCAGGAAGCAGAGTAACGCTGTTGGTCATAGTCCGCCGCTTCAGAAAATGATTATACTCTATGATCTTTTGTATACTGAAGAAAGAAGCGTAAATTATGGTTAAGGCGTTGTTATAATAAATGCATCGCGCTCTGGCGGCTACTGGCAAAACCCGCTGGTCATGCGTATAAATGTGAAATTCCAGGGAAAGGAAAGCCTCTTTGTTTTTAAAAGCATAGTCTAATTGTTCAAAAAGCCTGGCTCTTTCCTCAGGGACAATGTTAATATAGTCCAGGAATTTCCCTATGGAAGGATTTATAATTTTAGCCGGCATATCGAACAAATCAATTGAAGATTGCGAAAATTCGATAGCGTTTTGCCGGGCGTCGTATATTAAAGTGCAGTCAGCGCTGATATTGCTCAGAGCTTTTTGCACATAACTTTCACTGATTATGTTGGCTTCATAAGTTTGCGGGAAGTTGGCTTCAATGCCGTTTATATCCCGGTAAGCGCCCGGCCGGTTCAGAGTATGGATTACTTTATTCCGGCCGGTATTTTTTGACATGTATAAACATTCGTCAGCCCAGTCAATAAGGGTGTCATAACTGTTCAGTTGCGAGACGTAACCGGTGGCCAGGCCTATAGATACAGTGAGGTAGGCATTTACCCTGTTGTCGGGGTTTTCTATTTGCAGAGACAGAACTTTATTTCTGATATGCTCAGCTGAATCGACCATATCCTGATGGTTTTTATTATAAGCTATTGCAATGAATTCTTCTCCGCCGTAACGGGCAAATATAGAACCGTCCGGCATTTCCCCGGCAATGGTTTGAGTAACTTTGACCAAAGTACTATCGCCTGCTTTATGCCCGAAACGGTCATTAAATTTTTTAAAGAAATCAATGTCTATCATCATAACCGTGATGGTATCATTAGGGTTTTCCGTTTTGGCGTGCCATGTTTCATCCATGCGCTTTTGAAAACTCCAGCGGTTAAAGATGCCGGTCAGCTGATCGTGCTGAGCGATAATATCCAGCTGTTTGTTGATTTTAAACAGCTCTTCTTTAGCTTCCAGTTCGTTTATATCGGCGATAAAATTATTAACAAACCGTGAATAAACCGTAAATGAGATTAAAAAAGAACAGGAAAACGCCAGGAAAACATTTTTAATGAATATAATATGCCCGGAAAAAGATAAAGGGATAACAGCTGGAAGGTATAACGCGTAAATAAGATGAATTACTCCTAAAGTTATAAAAGAACGTTTTTGATTTATAACCGGAATACCGCCGACAATAAAAGGCGCCGCGACTAAAAACACCAGGGAAGAAATTCTGTAAGAAGGGGTTATAATAAATACCAGCAACTCGCCCAATTCAAAAAGGATCGGGTATATAAGGCTTATATTGCGCTCCAAAAAAGAGTTAGCAAAGTAATTTTTACTATAAAGTTTATTGAAAAAAAAGAATAAAAAAATCGTTGCAATGATGATAAAAGAATGACCGATAATAATTATGTATTGGTAATTATTCCCGAAAAAGGCAATCAGGTAAAAAGTAAGCGATATAAAGTGAGCTAATATAACAAGACAGCATTGAAAAATAAAGCGCAAAACATTTATAGAGTAAACATGTCCATTAAAAGAGGATTCATGCTTCTCAGGTATTTTAGCTAACAATTGGTTGTTTATGCCGTTTTTTAGCAGATGATAAACTTGTGTCAATGTTACGCCTCATTTCCAGGAACCGCAATATATTTCCAATTAAAACGAAATATATATACAAAAATAAGTTGTCGCAATTAAAAAAACAGCAGCTTTCTTTAAAATCAGAAACCTGATACTTAAATCATAAAATATAAAAATATTTTTTGCCACATTTATTTGACAAAATATTTAGAATTATCAAAAAATTCAATAAATTTAATGAAATATTGGCTAACGATAAAAATATTGTCAAAAAACGTAAAAAACCAAGTATTAAAAAATAAATAATACTTGGTTTTTGAAAATTCTGTTAAACAGCTATTGTGAAAATAAAACAGTTATTTTATTGAGTTATTGATCTTCTTCACTGTCTTCGGCGTCATCGCCGGCAGCTGCTTCATCTTCCGGCTCCGCGGCTGTGTCATCATTGGCGGCGGCTGGTTCGTCCGCTGCTGCGGCGGGCGGTTCTGTCGTTTCCGCGGCAATCTTCGCGACGCTTACGATGACAGTGTTGTCCTCAACGATAGTAAAGCTGACCGTAACGCCGTCTTTGGTAAATTCGTTTTGGTTTTTGTCTTCCACAGTAGTTACCGCCCAGTCAGCGGCGGTTAAAAGCTCATAGTACTTTTGCAGCTGTTCCACCTGGGCAGTGTTTTCAGGGGAATAAGCAAAACTGAAAGTTAACAAACTGGCGGTATTTTCAGTTACCGTATAATCGCCTTCAGCCAAAGCGGCGTATTTGACATAATTGGTTAAAGCGGGGAAATTCAAATAAGCGTCTCCGGTAAAGTCATCTTTGGGTTCTTCTGCCGCCGGAGGAACAGGTTCGGCGGTTTTGGTGGTAATATTAATGGTACGGGTGTCATTATCCCAGGCAACTTCCAGATCAATAGACTCGCTTATGAATCTTATGGGTACCATAGTTCTGTCGCCTAAAATTTTCGCGGGAACGTCTAAAATCGTTTCTTCTCCGTTAACGGTAGCTTTCACCTGGTCAATGGTCAAAATAATTTCATACTGGTCATTTTTGGCGGTTACCACCTTAGTAGCTTCGTCATAACTTACAGTCAGGCCTAATTTTTCAAAAATAGCTCTGGCAGGCACTAAAGTACGGCCTTCTTCAATAACCGGGGGCTGATCAAAGATAATTTCCGAGCCGTCATAGTAGGCTTTTATTAACTGAGCGGAAATAACTTCAGCCTCTTCAGCGGTTAACTCGGCGGAAATAGGCTCAACCTCAACATCATCAACAGCCGCAACCGCTTCCTCCTCGTTGGCCACCGATACCGGAACCTCTTCATCGGCCCACACCGGAGCAACCGCGGCTCCTAATCCGATAACCGCGGCCAGCAACAATACCAATAATTTTTTCATTTCTCATCCTCCTAAATTTTCATATAATTTATGTATTAAGATTATAAAACAAAAATTACAGATACGTAAAGTATATCAAAAAAAATACTGTTTTTTTCTTGGTAATTTGCAAATTATAGCAATTTATTCAATTATTGCGCGTAAATTTTCATATAATGGGGGATTAAATCCTAATTTACGGTATAAAATACCGCCTTCCGGAGTTGCGTACAGATCCACCAGGGAAATATTTACGGCTTTTGCTTCTCTGAGCAGATGGTTAATTAATTGGGTAGCGATACCTTGCCTTCTGAAAGGAGGATAAACCAATACATTTTGTATAGTTCCGGTTTTTCCGTTTACAAAAAGCGGATGGGGAGGTTTGTGGGATATTATTAAAAAAGCTGTTCCCGCTATGGTATTTTCCTTTTCGAATAAAAGCGCAACCAAGTCCGCGCTGTGCAGATACGCTCTGAAATAAGCGGTCAGCCCGTCCGTTAGCAATCGCCGCTTTTCAGCGCCGATACGTTCATTTAGACTGTGTAAAAAATCAAAACGGAGTTTTATAAGAAGCTCCAAATCATTTATCCCGGCTTTTCTGATCACAGCCTTATACTCCTTTTCTATAAAGAACTATTATCAGTGCCATCTGAATATTTGCAGTATCTGTCTCCGCGTCACGGCGCCCCGCAGGGGGCACTGCGGAGAAAGGCTGTTCTGTTTTGTAAAATTTCAGATGCTACTGGCTACTATAGTAAATAATCTATGATAAAACCTGAACGCAAAGTTTATTTGTCATGTGTCAGGTTAAAGCTGAGAATTTCTAAATTGACAGAGAAATCGACATTACGCAGTATCACATTATCAGGGATTTTAAGCAATTTGGGAGAAAAATTCAGGATAGCTTTAATGCCCGCGCCCACTAATTTATCCGTAACTTCCTGGGCGACGCCGGCGGGAACGGTTACAATACCTATGGATATATCGTTTTCCCGCACTTTATCGGCCAAACTATCAATAGAATCCACTTGTATGTCCATCATCTGGGTCCCGATTATTTTTTTTTCAATATCAAGAATAGCTTTGATTCTGAATCCGCGGTCCATGAACCCCTGATACAGCGCTAAGGCCGAACCGAGTTTACCCGCGCCGATGATTATAGTATTCCATGTATGATTTAGCCCTAAAATTTTTATTATCTGACCATATAGCTCGTCAACTTTATAACCGATTCCGCGCATGCCGAATTCTCCGAAATAAGCCAGGTCTTTACGAACCTGGGCGGAGCTTACGCCGACGCCTTTGGCTATTTCATCGGACGATACGGTTTTATAGTGTTCGCTGATAAGCTGTTTTAAAAAACGGGAATAAATGGAAAGACGTGTAACGGTAGCTTCAGAAATCTTATAAGCCTTCAAATTTTTGCCACCCCTTAATTGAAAAATAATAGAGCCAGAAAAATGGATATAACCAATGCATTAAAAATAAACAGGCGCCGGAGCCTGATAAATACTATATTAAATACCGGATTTTATTTTATTATAACGGCAGAATTATTCCTGCTTTACAATTTCTTGAAAAACGCCGCTTATAATTTGAATTAATTTTACCATGAATTTTTCATTATAAGCTAACATTAATTGGATTAGTTATTAAAAATGTTTAACCCAGTCCATAACCGGCGCCAGCAGGTAAAAAGAACCGGTAGCCAGTATATAATCGTCATTTTTTAATAGTTTTGCGGCCATTTCCAATGCTTCAGGAATATTTTCACACCCGAAAATATTACCTCTGTTAAAATCACCTGGCTGCGGCCACTCCTGCCAGTGCTGGGCACGCTCAACACGGGGGTTGGTGAAAATAACAAATTTCGTATCCGGCAGCAAAGGCCTCAGAAAAGAAACCTTGTCTTTATCGTCTAATAATGCGCATATTAAAATTTTTTGACGGCTCGGATACAATTCATTCAGAGATTCGGCTAAAGCTGCGGCCCCATGCCCGTTATGGGCGGCGTCAGCGATGATCATAGGTTCGTTTTGTAAAATTTCCAGCCTCCCTGGTAAATAAGTTCCGGAAAAAGCGGTTGTTATATGTTCATCCTTTATAATATAGCCTTTGTTTTTCAAAACTGTGCAGGCAAGAAAAGCGGTGACGGCGTTTTCCGTCTGATGGCCACCCCGCAAGGATAAAGAAGCTATCTCAATGATTTCATTCCGGTATTGCATGACCAGGTTTCGGCGCAGATCGGAGTTGAGGGAATTTTTTAAGATACTTACGTCATTGATGGAATACAGCGGGGCGTTTTGTTCCCTGGCCCGCCGGGTAATAACCGGCCAGGCTTCGGGATGGATGTTTCCCGTTATTAAAGGGACGTTCCGTTTAATAATTCCGGCTTTGTTTTCGGCGATTAGGGGACGGGTACGGCCTAAAAAAGCTGAGTGATCCAGTTCGGTATTGGTGATTACCGTCACTTCCGGTTCAATGACGTTGGTGGAATCGAAACGGCCGCCCATCCCGACCTCAAAAACGGCTATGTCCACTTTTTTATCAAAGAAATAAGCAAAAGCAACCG
>JAISWS010000147.1 GCA_031270725.1 Syntrophomonadaceae bacterium
CCAGATCGCCGGTTAATACCCCGATGCAAACAGGAATAAAAGCTATAGATTCCATGGTTCCTATCGGCCGCGGCCAGCGGGAACTGATTATAGGAGACCGCCAGATAGGTAAAACCGCCATAGCTATTGATACCATTATTAATCAGAGAACCAAAAAAGATTTGATTTGCATATATGTAGGCATAGGGCAAAAACAGTCTACTATTGCCGGATTGCATAGCCGGCTGGAAGAAATGGGGGCTATGGATTATACCATAATCGTAGCGGCCACCGCTTCAGAACCGGCGCCTTTATTGTACATCGCTCCGTATTGCGGAGTGGCTATGGCGGAAGAGTTTATGGAAGCTCAAGGAAAAGACGTTCTCATAATTTATGACGATCTTTCCAAACATGCTATAGCTTACCGTGAAATGTCTTTGCTGCTTCGCCGCCCGCCGGGCCGTGAAGCTTATCCCGGAGATGTTTTTTACCTGCACTCCCGCTTGCTGGAAAGAGGATGTAAACTTAATGAAAAATATGGCGGCGGCTCGATAACCGCTTTACCTATTATAGAAACCCAGGCCGGCGACTTATCGGCTTATATTCCGACTAATGTTATATCGATTACCGACGGACAGATTTATTTGGAAACCGATATGTTCTATTCCGGGAATCGCCCGGCTGTAAACGCCGGACTTTCAGTAAGCAGGGTAGGCGGTTCAGCTCAAACCAAGGCTATGAAATCAGTCGCCAGCCAGTTGCGCCTGGATTTGGCGCAATACCGTGAATTAGCGGCCTTTGCGCAGTTCGGATCCGATTTGGATAAAGCTACTTTAGCGCGGTTGACCAGAGGGGAAAGAGTTACCGAACTTTTAAAGCAAGGACAGTATCAGCCTATGCCGATGGAAGAACAGGTAGTATCTATTTATGCCGGAATAAACGGACATTTAGATGATATTCCCCGTGAACGCGTGAGCGAATTTGAAAGTGATTTTCTGAAATATATGCGTAGCGCTAATTCAGATATTTTGTCCGCTATCAGAGATACCGGCAAGCTGGAAGATGATATGAGCACTAAACTGGTAACTGCAATTGAAGATTTCAAATCCACTTTTGTAGTATGAGGTGGTGATTAAATGGCAGGAGCAGGCGTAAGGGAATTTAAACGGAGGATTCGCAGCGTTGCTAATACGCAACAAATTACCAAAGCTATGAAAATGGTGGCGGCGGCCAGATTGCGCCGCGCCCAGGAAAAAGCCGAAGCTTCGCGTCCTTACAATGAAACTTTGCAGGGAACAGTGGCTAGATTGTCGGCAGTGGCTCTTGATGTTAAACACCCTTTACTGGAAAAAAGGGACGAAATAAAAAAAATAGGCTATATTGTGGTTACAGCTGACCGCGGACTTTGCGGAGCGTACAATACTAATATAATAAAAATGGCGAACCAGTCTATGGAGGATATTGGCGGAGCCGCGAAAAAAACGGTCATTGCCGTTGGCAGAAAAGCCAGTGATTTTTATAAAAAAAGAGGTTTACTCGCGGCGGATTTTATTAACTTGGGGGATAATATAAGCTATGTCGACGCCCGGGCCGTAGCGCAATATGTTATTGAAGCTTATGAAACTAAGGAGTTGGATGAAGTTTTCTTGGTTTACGCTAAATTTATAAATGTTTTACGGCAGGCGCCTACGCTAACAAAAGTATTCCCTCTGGAACCGCCTGAAGAAAGCGAAGGCTCGGCTCCGCATTTTATTGATTATATTTACGAACCCAGCGCCGAAGCGATTTTAGTTTCTTTATTACCCAGATATGTGGGAAGTTTAATCTATAATTCTATGCTGGAGGGAAAAGCCAGTGAATTTGGGGCGAAGATGACCGCGATGGGCAATGCCACTGAAAACGCCGGCGAATTGATAGGCAGTTTGAATTTAGCGATGAATAAAGCGCGTCAAGCGGCAATCACAGATGAAATTTTGGACATTGTAGGCGGTGCGGAAGCTTTAAAGAAATGAGGCCAAGTTTCCAGTATTCAAAAGCGCTTAATATAAGGAGGAAAGCAGAGAAATGGCGAATGAAACCTATGGAGAGGTGACTCAGGTAATCGGAGCGGTTGTGGATATTCGCTTTAATCCGGGAGAACTGCCGGATCTGATGAACGCTGTTACCATAAAATCTGAAGATCAAGGCCCCGGATATGTCGGGGTGCAAGATATTGACGTTACTTTGGAGGCCATGCAGCTACTGGGTAACGATGTAGTGAGATGTGTGGCTTTGCGCCCTACGGACGGCATATCCAGAGGAATGAAAGCTACTAATACCAGCGCCGCTATTAAGATTCCAGTCGGGGAAGGATGTTTGGGACGGATATTAAATGTTTTAGGGGAGCCGATTGACGAGGCAGGTCCGGTAAATGCGGGGGATATGTGGGAAATTCACAGACAGCCGCCTTTGCTGGTGGATCAATTGCCGGCTACTCAAATGCTGGAAACCGGAGTGAAGGTGGCCGATTTAATTTGCCCTTACGCTAAAGGTGGTAAAATAGGATTATTTGGCGGAGCCGGAGTGGGTAAAACGGTTCTTATTCAAGAACTGATACGTAATATTGCTTATGAACACGGCGGTTATTCAGTGTTTACCGGAGTGGGAGAGAGGACCCGCGAAGGCAATGATCTGTGGGAGGAAATGGTTGAGTCCGGGGTTATAAGTAAATGCGCCTTGATTTTCGGTCAGATGAATGAGCCGCCCGGCGCCAGATTACGGGTTGGGTTGACCGGCCTGACAGTGGCTGAGTATTTTAGGGATGTCGCCGGTCAAGACGTACTGGTATTTATCGATAATATTTTCCGCTTTGCTCAAGCCGGTAATGAAGTGTCGGCTTTGCTGGGACGTATGCCTTCCGCCGTTGGTTATCAGCCCACGTTGGCGACTGATATGGGGCTTTTACAGGAACGCATCACCAGTACCAGAAAAGGTTCTATTACTTCAGCTCAGGCGGTTTATGTTCCGGCTGATGACCTGACCGACCCGGCCCCGGCTACTACTTTTGCCCATTTGGACGCTACTACAACTTTATCGCGGTCTATTTCAGAATTAGGTATTTATCCTGCGGTGGATCCTTTGGATTCAACTTCAAGAATATTGGATCCGGTTGTTCTGGGTGATAAGCATTATTCGTGCGCGCGCGGCGTACAGGCTATATTGCAGAGATATAAGGAACTGCAAGACATAATAGCTATATTGGGAATGGACGAACTCACTGACGAGGATAAACTGATTGTTGCCAGAGCAAGAAAGATTCAAAGATTTCTGTCGCAGCCTTTCCATGTGGCCGAGCAGTTTACCGGATCGCCGGGAGTTTATGTGCCGGTTAGTGAAACGGTGGAATCTTTCACTCAGGTATTGGCCGGAAAACATGATAATCTGCCGGAAGATGCTTTTTATATGGTGGGGAGCATTGATACCGTGATGGAAAAAGCCAAGAGACTGGGGGTTTAACGCATGGCGGACAATACCTTCATGCTGGAGGTAGTAACTCCTGAGGATATTCTTTTAAAAGAAGAAATTCAATTTTTAGTGGTTCCAGGTTCCGAAGGCGAACTAGGAATTTTGAAAAACCATGCTCCGATAGTGGCGTCTTTAAAAATAGGGGTTTTAAAGTATAAAATGCCTGATGAAACCGTACAAAAAGTGGCAGTCAGCGGTGGCTTTATGGAAGTCATCGATAATGTTGCCCGCGTTTTGGCTGAAACAGCCGAGCATGGCGCCAGTGTTGATGTTTTACGTGCAAAAGCGGCGCGGGAAAGGGCTGAAAAACGGTTGGCTCAACGTGTGGAAGGTATCAACAATGAGCGGGCTAAACTGGCTTTACAAAGAGCTATTGCCAGGATAAAAGCAGCCAGTTAGAAAGTATTCGGGAAAGTTACCATTAAACAGCGGCCAAAAAAGGATTACCGGAACCGAGACGCGAAAAACGTTTCGGTTTTTTCTTAAATATATAAAAAAGTAAACGGGTCTTTTATGAAAGCCGCGTCATAAAAGAAAAGGCGGAAGTTTAAAGCAAATTATATTATCAGTTAGGGGAGATATCTTGAAACTGGCTTGGGCGTTGTTTATGGGAAGCGTATTTTTTTTAACAGTATTGTTTGGAGTATTGATTTGGTTGCATACCTATAAAATACAGGAAAAAGCTTTGCGGGCTAAAAAAATTAAAGAGGCTGAGCTGGAACGCTTGAAACAAGAACAGCCGCGGAATGAAAACTGATAATTTTTAGCGGCGCCGGCAGTAACTGGTATTTTTTCCGGCATGTCCGCCGTCTCCGGCCAATCCGGAGTTTGATGAAACAAAGAGTACGGCGCTTCATCTGTCATTGTGTATCCTGATGGAGTTCACGGTACTTTTATAGCTCCACAAACCGCGCCTTAATATCCTTGCTCCCAAGCCCACCTCTGAATCTTTTCCGTATTTTTCGTCCATCATTCCCATAATAATCCAAACCGTTTGGGGATATGTGAAATCCCCGCGCTTAACTTTTATCTTCAAATCATTTATGACAGAATAATATATCCAATGAGTTATTATTTTTTCAACTAAAACTTGCCTTTTTCATTCAGACAATAGTGCTTATTCTCCAATTTTAAGGGTTCAAAGTTTAAATTCAGGCGTTTGTTATAGTCGTTATACGCTTTTTCAAAGTCCGCTTCCGTTAAGCCTCTGAACAGAATCCGTATATTTTCATTTTCAACCCGCAATTCCCCGTTTTCTTCAAATATACGGTCAAATATTTTGGAAACATAGGCAAACGGCTTGTCCGGCCTGAAAAAGTAAATGTACCCGTTGTTTTTCAAAAATTGGAATAATTTTATTGTCTGCACTCACGTTTACAATTTTACTGGTAATTACGGGTTTGCGCTCCGATTCCAGGTTGTATCGCGACACATAACGTATGCCGTTTCTCCGGCGGACTCGCACCAGACATCTGTATAAAGAGAGGTAAATGGACTCCAATCAAACAATAACCAAAAAGCCTGAAGCCGCTTGTGCGCTAATACGTGCGGAAATCACACGTTAATCGTTCCTTTTCCCGAAGATATCCCGTCTCAGCGATTGATTACGCGTATCATAACGCGGCAAACGCCAGAGACGCTTTTCTTGCTCATCTGCCTGTATCATACAGTAAGACAGTGCGGGCGTCAACGCAGAAGAAGCCTTTGGGTTAAATATTCTCTTTGTAAATTTCGACAAACAGAAGTATATTTATGGATGAAAAAAGGGATTCCTGTATGGGTTTAGAATATCTGCCGGCCGGTAAAAATTTCCCGAAAAAATGAACCGTTTGCCATTTCGCGACTATTACCAGGTGTACGGTATTTTGAAAGGAGGTCAAATGAAACATTGCACGTAATAAGTCAAGCAATACCACATCAGGAGTTTGCGTATTTGGTGGCTGAATACGGCGATTCGGTGTACCGGTTCTGCCGAAGCCTGACGTATACCAGGGAGGACGCAGACGATTTGTTTCAGGAAACATATTTAAAAGCGCTGGAGCGGTTCCAGCAAGTAAATATCTTGGGCAATCCGCAGAGTTTTCTCTTTTCCACCGCGTTATTCATATGGAAAAGCTGGAAACGCAAATTTGCCCGCCGAAAACGGCTTGCGCCAATTGAAGACGTGAATGAATTTACCGTAAACGGTTCCGGTATGGATGATACGCTTTCGGCACAAGAAGAAATCGCAATAGTTCACGAATTGGTTGGGGCCTTGCCGGAAAAATTCAAAATTCCGGTAATCCTCTATTACACCGTTGAAATGAGCGTGCCGGAAATAGCGTTGGTCTTGGACGTTCCCGAAGGTACGGTCAAAAGCAGATTGTTCAAAGCGAGAAAAATTATCGAGAAAGGACTGGAGGCAAATCATTATGGAAAATAACAGACGTGATATGGATTCTTTGCTCCGCAGGGCGCTGCGCAGTTCCGAAACACCGGACAGGGCATTGGTTCAAAAGGTTAAATCTATGGAGTGTGTAATTTTGGAGGGCGATAAGGAGAAACTTTTTATGAAAAAAAACACATTTGCACGTTCTTTAGGCAAGGTGGCTCTCGTTGCGCTCGCGTTCCTGCTTGTCACGACGGCAGCGTCGGCGGCGTGGTATTTTCTGAAATCGACGGATGTTGCGGACAAAATTGGAAACCACGCTTTAAGCGTGGCGTTCAAGAGCGAAACCGCCGTCAATATCAACGCTTCCGCGACTTCCGGCGGCTACACGTTCACGCTGCTTGCGGTCGTAAGCGGCAGGGACATCACGGATAATCCCCATTTCAGCGACGCGGACGTCCGGGAAGATCGGACATACGCTGTTGTGGCAATACAAAACGCGGACGGGACGTCCCTTGACAGCTACGAAGGCGCGATCCTGTCCGCCCCTGTCCTCGACACCGGCGAGTCGGCAGGATTGTCGAAGCATAACGAAAACGGCGCGATAACGAGCCTGTCCCCGCTTTTCTTCGCCTCCCCATTGGTAAAGGGGCTGAAGCCCTGGGAAGTAAACGCGGCCACGATGAACGGCGGATATTCCGAGATCATAACGGACGGAATCCTGTACCGCATTGTCGAGTGTGACAACGTCGCGATGTTCGCTGACCGTGGTCTGTATTTTGGCATAGCTTCCGTTGCGTTTTTCAGTAATCAAACCTTCCTGTACGATGAGCGGACTGGTGAAATCGCGGTTAATCCGGACTTTGAAGGGGCGAGCGCGCTCTTTGACCTCCCTCTTGATAAGTCATTGGCCGACCCCGAAAAGGCGGCGCGATACTTGGATGCGTTGAACGCGCCTGATGAAAAAGGCAGTTCCGACACGCCCCCAAGAATCGACGAGGGAATAGACTGGAACACGGCCGTCCCCGTCGCGGCCACCGCCAAAACACTGGAAGTCGCCGCGGACGGCGCAATTACGTACAGCTATGATTTTGAGCATGGAAGCGGCGAGATTATCGCCATGTTTGGGGACTTATTCACAGATAATCATACGGAGCAGTCTAAAATCATCAATGTAATCAAAAACGGTGATTCGGTCTACGCGATACGCTTTGCGCTTGACGGGAACGGAAATATTACAGGCATGATCGTAATGCCGGAATAGGCGCTCAATGTAACAACGGAAAATCGCGGGATGTCTAAAAAAGGCTTCTTTCGCGCCATAAATAAAAAAAGTTTTTACGCCTTACAATTCTGCTTGCAGCCTAAAACCCGCATGAATGCTGGAATTATGCGGGTTTTTTAATGCGGAATATTTCTTTTTATTCAATCCGATGAATCTCCCCCATCGTCCCTTCAATACATGTGCTAATTCAATGAGAATACCGTGAAAGAATGAACAGCTTCACACTGCGGGCAAAGAGCGCAGCGGACGCGCAATGGCCTGCTAGATGGCCTTGTGTATAAATATTCGGAAAATGCGTCCGTAAAATGGCGGAATGTGCGCCTTTTTATACATTTTTATTATTACGTATATTTTTTTACAATGTCCTCATTTATTATTTTTTTATTTAATAACCCCGTTAAAACTAATTCTTTAATGTCATTTGGAATATTATGGAGTTGCCAATCAAGTTCCAAATCTTTTGAACGCCCGGCAATTTCTGCCGCTTTTAGCCCATATATTACAGGCCCCATTGAATGATCCGCCGCGTGTGCCGTTGCGACAGCGTGACCTGCCGCGCGGCTTATTGCAATTTCAAGCCTATCGTCCAAAGTTCTTACGAATTTTATTATTTCCCGTGACGCTTTCATTGCGTCACCTGTTTTTACACTTCCATCAGCCCATTTATTTCCAATATTTATTGCGTTTTTAATTTTTTCATTAATGCCGTTCTTTAGCAACGGGAGAAGGTGATTGAGGCAATCTAACGCCCATCTCATTAATTCTTTATGTTGTTCTATTTTAAGATTTCCTCCCCTATGTTCCGCCACCCATTTTTTATCCCTCATTGTTTCCCTCCGCTATAATTTTTAACTGAATTTTATATTGTAAAAGCGTGCCATTCTGAATAAATCGCAAAACGCCATATTTATCTTGGTTGATATTTTCCAGTGCTGGTCCATTTTTATATTTCTTAAAAAAGACTCGCTTGCCTTTAAATTCAGTAAAGGAGACCAGGAAGTAAATACTTTGGGGTTATTGATATAAAAATACATGATTGCGCCCTTATTACCGGATTTTTTCACCATCCTGTTGGATACCTTTAACGCCGTTTTTGTTTGGCCGTCAAAATACAATTCTCCTTCAGGAAAGTTTTTTGCCAGTGTAATAAATAATTCCTTTACCTTTTTATCCCTCCCCCAAAAAAATTGGGTTGTCGAAAAACCTTCCTTTGCGGACTTTCGCCGTTTAAAAAGCGCCAGGTTATGCGGGGTTCAGAAACGCGATTTTCAAAAGCTTCGTTATGCGAAGTCCATGCCGCTTTTTTTATTTTATTTTCTACATTTAAAACATATTATTGATCCTACATTCCATATTTCCAATTCTTTATAATCTTTATTTAATTTTTCCATGATTTCAGTTTTATTATAAAACGGAGGTGTGAATGTCCCATTTTTTACAAATATTTTGTTTATAAACCAGTCGGTCCTTTTGGTAATTCCTTTTGCATAAAAGCACCCAATGAAATAACCGTTATTCTTTAATATCCGTTTTATCTCAATAAATGCTTTTTCTTTATCGGGAAATGCGTGAAATCCGTTCATTGACAGCACCATATCAAATGTTTCATTTTCAAATGGTATATTTCCTACATCCCCTTGTTTGCATTCTATATTTTTTAAATTATTGTTTTTAAAGCGTCTTTTTGCTATTCCCAGCATATCATTTGAATAATCCATACAGATTATTTTTGCAGTATTTAAACATTTATATTTTTCATAGGTTAATATTCCAGTCCCCGTCGGTATATCCAATATCTTTCCGGTAAAATTGTCTGGTATATTTTCCAGCAGTTTTATCGAATAATCTTTGTCATTAAAGCCCCAAATGATTTTTGAGACAATTTTGAATACTATATTTCCACTTGTAATATAGTTGTCATATATATTCGATACTGATTTATACCCATTTTCGCAATTTGTAGGCGTGAGCGAAACGGAAAATGTGGTGAAAGGCG
>JAISWS010000178.1 GCA_031270725.1 Syntrophomonadaceae bacterium
AAAATAAGCATAATAGGAATCCACGCAATAGGCGGAATAGGACGCAGAAATTGAAAAAGAGGAGTGATAATCAGGTCGGCAATACGGCTCCACCCCATGAGTATACCCAGCGGAATACCAATAACCGCTCCTAAAAAAAATCCATACAGCGCAAGCTGGAGGCTGGCCCAGATATGTTCCGGAAGCGTTCCTGCGTCGGGAGGTCTATGCATCCATTTATAAACAAATGCCTTCAATATTGAGAGAGGATCAGGCAACGCCTGGGGCGGAAAAAACTGAAACACTTTAGTAATCATATACCACATAGTCAAGAAAACCGCCAAACTAAACACAGATATTCCAAAATACAAATACTTCTTTTTACCGGAAAGGTTCTTCATAGGAAATCTCCTGGAGTACAAGCCTTAAACAATGGCCTTCAATGTACAAACCCCCCGCGCCGGGGCTGTCAAAACCCCGTCAGGGTCTTTGACAGCCCCATTGACTATCCATCCAACGGGGATCCGAAAACCTAAAGCGCAGGGAATTCTTATTTAAAGCCGGCGGCTTTCAGAACATCGGTTTTCACGTTTGCCGCGATCTGGCTTCGCTTTGATTCCTCAATCTGTCCGGTCATAATATAAAATTCCACAAAGTTATTTAACAAATCGTATCCGTAATTGCGCGCTTTCGTTTCGGCAACACCGTAGTACGGCTTTGACTCCATTATCATCCGGGCAACGCTCTCAAGCTGTGAACCGCCGTTCAACTTAACCCAGTCCATATATGATTTAGTAGCAAGATTCGTATCGTTGTTCATGATGTCGGCCACCTCAGCCAGAACCGTAATGTATTTCGTCATAACCCGGAACTTTTCAGCATCGTTAAAAGCCCTGTTGCTGCAAACAACCTGGGCAGTGGCGGCGCAGTTAAGAGACTGGAGATCGCATAACATAACCATTTTCTCTTCCTGAATCAGCCTAAAGGCGTGCTGGTTAGTAGCGGCAAAAATATCAGCCTGCCCCAACATAAAAGCCTGGTATGCCTGGTTAGCATCCATAGATACGAACTTGACATCATCAACGCTGAGCCCCAGGGCTTCCAGATATTTAAGGGCGCAGAATTGCTGCAATGTACCGTTAGGCCCAATAATAGTAAGCCCCTTGACGGTTTCAGAGCTGCCCAGCACATTGGGGGAATTTTTAACCTGGCCCTTTACTTTTGTACAAGCCAATTCGGGCCTCGCGATGAGCGAGAGGCCCACGGTATCGTTATTGGTTTCAAAAATCATTTTAGCGTCCAGATTAGCCAAAGCGGGGATAGTCGCGCCGCCGCCTATAATGGCGCAATCCAGTTCACCTGCAACCATAGCTTCGTTTGCCGGAGCGCCGGAAGAAAAGACCATGTATTCGATTTTAAAACCGTTTTTAACATCCAAACCATTGTCAGCGATATACTTGGTAGAGAACCCTGTCCATCCGTCCAGAAGACCGACATTTAACACGGTAAGACCGCCGGAAGGTTGCGCTTCTTTTCCGCCTCCCGCAAAAAGGGAAGATACGGCAAATAATAAAAAAACTGCCCTTAATACTGATTTCCACATAAAAAACCTCCAAAACAAAATAGATGTGGTTATTATATCAGTAGTTTACATGTGTGTCAATAGTCATTTTAAAAATTTTGTAATTCTATATATTATAATAAATTACAAAAATAAAATACGTGTAAATCAATACCCGGTTTAAATTTTTCCCTAAATTCAGGTTAAATTTCCAATAATTGCATCATAATGACACAACCAATGCAGACATTTTGATACAACTCTTTAGGTTTCAGTTATATTGACAGAAGCAATATTTTTTATTTAAATATAGTAGGCTGGTGATTTTAATGGCAATAACTATGAAAGAATTAGCCCGTATGGCGGGTGTTTCCCGTACTACAGTTGACAGGGTGCTAAATAAGCGAGGGCCGGTTAATGCAAACACAGAAGAACGTATTTTCGATCTAGCCCAAAAAATGGGATACAGTCCCAATCTTGCCGCAAAATCGTTGTCCCAGAAAAACAAAAATTACAAAATCGGTTGCGTAATAAACAGGGGTCATAATTCTTTTTTTGATGATGTTATTACCGGCATCCATGCTGCCACACAGGAACTATCGGCTTTCAGCATATCTACTATCATAACCAAAACAACAAAACCAATCTGTGTTCAGGAACAACTGGACCTGCTTGATGAATTAGCAAATGAAGAAGTAAACGCGATTGCCATTAACCCAGTAAACGACAGCGCCATAGCCGAGAAATTGAATACCCTGATTAAGAAAGGTATTGCCGTAACAGCCATAACCGCAGATATTTCGGATGTTGATTATTTAGCCTTTGTCGGCTGTAACCATGAGAAGGCAGGAAGAATAGCCGCGGATTTTGTCGGATTAATCACAGGAGGTTCCGCCAATGTCGCCGTAATAGAAGGTTCGTCAAAAATGCTGGGGCATATCCAGCGTGTAGCGGGTTTTAAAAAAGTAATAAAAGAAAAATACCCCGCCATAAAAAACGTGTGTATTCTGGAAAATGAAGATGATGATATCATATCCTATTCCCTTATAAGCAAGCTGCTGGATGAAAGAAAAGATGTTGATGTTTTATTTTTTGTCGGTGCCGGTACCTATGGAGGAATTCGCGCCGTTGAGGAAAAAGGATATGCGGGAAAAATAAAGATCGCTGCCTTTGACTTGACCGAAAACAACCGTAAGTTTCTGCTCAAGGGACTAATCTCCTTCATTATCTGCCAGGGGCCTTATGAACAGGGTTATAAAGCTATAAAACTCCTTGGTGACTGGCTTATGTCCGGTACCCGTCCTGCTTCGCCTCACATCTATATACCGACAGGGCTTATCGT
>JAISWS010000205.1 GCA_031270725.1 Syntrophomonadaceae bacterium
TCTACCTGTTCCGCTTCCCCTATTCACGACGATAAGGGCAATATTATCGCTGTGCTTGATTTAACCGGCCCTTATGATAAAGTAAACCATCATACTTTAGGAATGGTTATGTCCGCGGCGTTCTCTATAGAAACCATACTGGTATTGAAAAAGCTTTACAAGGAATTACAAACTTCTCACGCTTTAAAATCCGCTATAGTCGAATCTGTGTCTGAAGGTATGATCGCGGTCAACGCGGAGCAGGAAATAACATTAATAAATCCGCGCGCTTGTAAATTGTTAAATATGAACAATAATTGCATGGGGAAAAAGATTAATGAAGTCTTGTTAAAAAACAACGACTCTTTTCTTAACAGGCTTAAATCTTCCACCCAGCTTTACGGCGAAACTCTGAACATTAAAACCAGTAAAGGCGAAAAAAAATTCATCACCAATTTCAACCCGATACTGATCAACAACACCGCTAACGGCGAGGTTGTTACTTTCAACGAAGTAAACCAGGTTATAAACAGAATTGTAGGAGCCCGCTCCAATATAACCTTTGATGACCTTATTGGAATCAGCCCTATTTTTCAAGAAGCTGTTTCCCAAGCTAAAATTGCCGCTGAAAACAATTCCAACGTTCTATTGTTAGGAGAAAGCGGAGTGGGAAAAGACTTATTTGCTCAAGCTATCCATAATGCCAGTATGCGCCAGAACGAACCTTTTCTGGCGATAAATTGCGCCGCCATACCCAGAGAATTAATCGCCAGCGAATTATTCGGCTATAGTGAAGGCGCTTTTACCGGAGCCAAAAAAGGCGGTAAGCCTGGAGTTTTTGAATTAGCCGACCAGGGTACTGTTTTTTTGGATGAAATCGGGGAAATGCCGGCAGATCTTCAGGCTTCTCTTCTGCGCGTGTTAGAAGAAAAATCCGTTTTCCGTTTAGGGGGCAATGAGTTCATTCCGGTTAACGTCCGCCTTATCAGCGCTACTAACAAAAATTTACCGGAAGAAATAAAAAACGGTAATTTCCGTCAGGATATTTTTTACCGTTTAAGTGTTATGTCTATTCACCTTCCCCCTTTGCGCGAGCGGATTGAAGATATACCTTTACTGGCGGAATATCTGGCCCAAAACATAGCGAAACGTTTCGGGAAAGTTATTAACAAAATCGATCCTGAAGTTATTGAAAAATTAATCCAGTACCAATGGCCTGGTAATATCAGGGAATTAAGTAATTTTATGGAACGGGCTGTTAACTTTACTAAAAACGGCGTAATTACTTTAGATTTATTTCCTAAAAGCATATTCATAACAAATAAAAGCACAGAGCCTGAATATGAAAACAGAAACTATTATCTTGTCGCGCAGAGTGATGTAACCAAAGACGTAATGGAATCGGAACTTATCCGCTCTTACATGATCAAATACAGTAAGAACAAATCTTTGGTAGCCAAAGCCATGAATATATCCCGCAGCAGTTTATACCGTAAAATTGTTAAATATGGCTTATAATATTTTTTTAATCCGTTTAATAGACCCTCTAACAGCCCCCGCCGCACATCTTCGGCACACCGTCAGTTATTAGAGGCCCCCTTTCCATCTTCTGCATTTTGAATTTATTTAATTTCAATTATGTTTTTCTTTTATAAATTTATCGATCCCAGCCGCGGCGGCTTTACCGGCCCCCATGGCTAATATTACAGTAGCGGCTCCGGTTACAATATCCCCTCCCGCAAAAACTCCCGGTAAAGAAGTAGCGCCGCTTTTTTCATCCGCAACGATATTTCCCCATTTATTTACGTCTAATCCGGGAGTAGTATTCATAATTATAGGATTCGACGTATTGCCAATAGCGACGATCATACAGTCTGTGTCTATTACAAATTCGCTGCCCTGAATCTCCACCGGTTTCCTGCGTCCTGATTCATCAGGCTCTCCCAGTTTCATGCGCCGGCAAGCCAGGCCTGTTATCCATCCTTCATCATTGCCTAAAATTTCCGTCGGAGCCGTTAAAAGATGAAACTCAATCCCTTCTTCCATCGCGTGATGGATTTCTTCATTACGGGCAGGCATTTCTTCCATCGAACGCCGGTAAACGATTCTGACATCCGCTCCCAGGCGTTTAGCGCAGCGGGCGGCGTCCATCGCTACATTTCCGCCTCCTATAACTGCCACCGATTTAGCTTTTACTACCGGCGTATCATAGGCGTCATCATAAGCTTTCATCAAATTAATTCTGGTTAAAAATTCGTTGGCGGAGTAAACCCCGTTCAAATTTTCCCCGGACAAATTCATAAAAGTCGGCAGCCCAGCTCCTGTAGCCACAAAAACAGCTTCAAAATTTTCCTTGTCAAAAAGCTCGTTGACTAAAATCGAACGTCCCACTACCACATTAGTCTCTATCTTTACTCCTCTTTTTTCCAGTCCTTCAATTTCCTTCGCTACTATCTCTTTAGGTAAACGAAACTCCGGAATACCATATATTAAAACTCCTCCGGGACGATGGAAAGCCTCAAATATCGTCACCTCATAACCCAATTCCGCCAATTCGCCGGCACAGGTTAAGCTAGCCGGCCCCGCGCCTATCATTGCGACTTTACGGCCATTAGAAGCAGCCTTTTCTCTTCCTTTTTGCTCCGTTGACATGGCGTAATCCGCCGCAAAGCGTTCCAGACGGCCTATAGCGACCGGTTCATTTTTTATCCCCCGCACACATTTGGACTCGCATTGAGTTTCCTGCGGACACACTCTGCCGCAGACGGCCGGCAAGGCATTTGTTCTTATAATGATGTCATAAGCCGCCTGAAAGTCTTCTTTAGCAATAGCAGCCACAAAATCAGGTATTTCCACTCCTACCGGGCATCCTTCCACACAAGGACGTTTTTTGCACTCTAAACAGCGCTTAGCTTCATTTACTGCCATTTCCGCAGTATATCCCCAAGCAACCTCAGCAAAATTGCTGTTGCGTATTTCGGGTTTTTGTTCCGGCATCTGGGTTTTATGAGGCTGCATGTTACGCTTGTTAGCCATTGGCCATCGCCTCCAGTCTGCACAAATGATCTTTAAGCGCTGTCTCCTCCTGAGCCAGATATGCTTTAGAGCGCCGTATAGCTTCATCGTAATCAACTTCGTGGCCGTCAAAATCAGGGCCGTCCACGCAAGCGAACTTTGTTTTCCCGCCTACCGTAACGCGGCAGCAGCCGCACATTCCAGTACCGTCTATCATTATCGGATTCATTGAAACTAAAGTCTTTATCCCCAATCCTTTAGTCAACTGAGCGACAAACTTCATCATGATCAAAGGGCCGATAGCTATAACAACGTCGTATTGCCTGCCTTGGTCAATAAACTGACGTAATTTATCCGTTACCATTCCTTTGCTGCCGTTAGAACCATCGTCGGTTACTATGCCCAGTCGGTCAGCCACCGCTCCCATTTCTTTTTCTAAAATTATTAAATCTTTATTACGAAAACCTGCAATGACGTCAACTTTAGTCCCCAACTCGCGCAAACGCTTAGCTTGAGGATAAGCAATCGCGCACCCTAAGCCTCCTCCAACTACCGCCGCCGTCTTATATCCTTCCAGATGTGAAGGATATCCTAACGGGCCCACTATATCCACAAGATATTCTCCAGCTTGTTTAGCTTTCAACAGCCAGGTGGTTTTTCCTAATACCTGAACAATAATGGTTATAGTGCCTTTGCTACGGTCATAATCAGCAATAGTAATGGGGATACGCTCCCCTGTTTCATCCACTCTCAGCATAATAAATTGACCCGGTTCACACTTCCCAGCCACCATAGGAGCTTGTATAACAAGGCGGATCACTGATGAATTCAAATCTT
>JAISWS010000060.1 GCA_031270725.1 Syntrophomonadaceae bacterium
TGCGTTACGGGCTCAATAATTGTGTCAAAGAAACCCAGCGAGATATTGCGCGGTCTTTGGGGATATCCCGTTCTTATGTATCCAGAATTGAAAAACGTGCCCTTTTGAAGCTAATAAAAGAAATCGGCTATTAATTAATTGGAGGTCGTTTCATATTTTGTGCAAGCTGAACCTTCCGTAGGCGTTAAAAAGCATCAAAAGCATTAATTAGAGGTTTTAGGAGGCTGTTTCAGCTTTTATGTAAACCTCTATTTTAAGTAATAGGGGGACGAAAGCAAAAACAAGCATTTGAAGGCTGGTATGAAGCTTAGCTTCACAGTTTTTCCAAAACCGGTGGCATTTTTCCAGCCAAGCAAAACTTCTCTCGACAATCCAGCGTTTTGGTAATACAGCAAAAGTGTGAAGTCCGTTGCGTTTTACGGCCTGCGTCTCGGCTCTTATAGATTCCATGACGGAACCGGAAAATGGTTTGCCAATATATTCTCCATCGTATAAAACGGCCTTGACAGCGGACAGATTTTTCTTGTCCTTGGCTAACATGTTCAACGCCCCCGCTCTTTATCCGGTATATTTGCCGTTGCCACAAGAATCACGTGAGGCAAACCGTTAGTATCTACAGCAATATGCCTTTTGATTCAGGACACTTCCTTTCTGGCATCATACCCCTTCTCCTCTGCACTGTCTGTGTTTTTCACACTTCACATAAATACTAAACAGGCTCTGAGAGGTTAAATATTTATAATGGCCATGCTATTTCTGAAGATGATAGACAATAGTTCGGACTACTTTTCGTGGCGTCATTTTCGATAACAACACCACCATTTTGTTCATAACGCCATGTACGGCTATGATCTTATCCTTTCGTAGCTGACGATAACCGTACTCCGCAACGTCCTTAGCCGTAGCGACTTTCCAATGCTTGAACAATCCTGAATATCCAAGCTCCGCTTTTTCTTCAAAGCCGCTTTTGGTAGGACCGGGGCATAGTGCCATTACCGAAACACCGCTGTTTTTCAATTCCACCGACAAGGCTTCCGTAAAAGAAAGTACAAATGCTTTAGAAGCATAATACACTGACATCATCGGGCCGGGTTGAAAGGCAGCGACGGAAGCCATATTCAAAACCTTACCGCTCCCTCGTTCGGTCATCGGTTTCAGATAACAGCGTGTAAGTTGCATCAACGCTGAAATATTAACCTGAACCATTTCATACTGTTTTGTCCAATCACAGTTTGCATATGCTCCGAAATCACCAAAACCCGCATTGTTCACAAGAATGTCAACAGCTATTTTATTCTCAATCGTAAAATCGAACACATCATAGGCAGCGTCTTTATCCGCTAAATCTTTGGCAAATACATCAACTTGAATATGGTGAGCCATTTCAAGCTCATTTTTCAGGGCGAACAACTTGCCTTCGCTTCTCGCTACAAGTACAAGGTTGTGTCCTTCTCTTGCAAATATTTTAGCTAATTCAAGCCCTAATCCGCTGGACGCGCCCGTTATTAGAACCGTCTTTTTCACTCTACAGCCACCAACTTTTTTGAACTTATTTTATACTTATACATCCAAACCAAAATTAAACTCGGCACAACAAAGTCGACAAATACAAGAAAACCGTGCGGCATAGCGGCAACTCGTTTCATAGGCGAGAGCCACGGCGACATTTGCACGAACAGCAGACAGATAAACGCCACTTGTGTCCAAACATTTTCTCCTCTGTTCTTGTTTGACGCATAAATTCTGCCTGTATTGCAGATTTCGTGCTTGTATTCGTAAAGATGTCAGATTGCATAATACCACCTTGTCTAAAGCAACAAATCCCATCGTTTCGCTAAAACAGGTTCGCCCCATTCCGTATTTTCATGTGTACAAGTTAGTTTGACGCTATATTACATAATCAATGTCATTATTAGTAAATCGCCTGATTTCAATGTTTATTGCGGTTTTGGCAAAATGGCTTTTTAATTGTTTCCATAGCATTGCAAATCCCGTTACATTCTTCACCGCCTAATGGAGCCAGTACTTGTTTTATTTGACAATTTGACGTTTCTATCAAATTGTCAATAACATAACTTCCTTGTTTTGTAAGTTCTATAAATTAGCCCTATTATCTTCGTTTGATTTTTTTTGAAATAAGTACTTTTTTAAAAAATTTTCCTATTATTCCGCTCATATAGCTTTTGTCTACATTTAGCCTTGCTGATAGCGTGTTTGCCTTGCCATGCAGCAGCCAATTTCGTTTAATTCAAATAATATTCTTGCCTCCATTAATGAATAATCAGAATCAAGAATATATTGGTCGAGTATCCCCAATATATTCGTATAAAAGCGATTATACCCCCCCCGGATATAATTTATGGTATCAATACTGACGCTCATATAAAAAGCGCCCCCTTGGAATTAGTGGCCTCAGTCCACTGAAATCACTATATAGCGGTTAGTGGATTTTGTTAACCATATCAATAAAAGAATGAAAAAATGATTAAGTGATTAAAAAGAGGACTTCCCGTTTGATAGGAAGCCCTCTTCGGGTCTTCAGTCAACATATCCTGTGTACACCGTTTTATTTATCTTTTTCTTCTTTATTTTGTCTGGCCTTTTCAATTATTTTGTCCTGATTTTGAGCCGGCACTTCTTCATAATGAGAGAAATTCATGGTGAATTTTCCCCGGCCCTGCGTAATAGATTTAAGATCTACCGTATACCGGGCCATTTCGCTCAAAGGAACCAACGCTTTCACTATTTGCTTTTTGCCTTTTGGTTCCATTCCCTGCACCCGGCCGCGCTTGGTATTCAAATCCCCTATTATGTCTCCCATATAAGCGTCAGATATTTCGATTTCCACATTGACGATTGGTTCCAGCAAAACCGGCTTGGCCGATTCCAATCCTTTTTTATAGGCTAATTTAGCCGCCATTTTAAACGCCATTTCAGACGAGTCCACCGAATGGTACGAACCATCGTAAAGAGTGGCTTTCAAATTCGTTACCGGATAACCGGCCAAAACGCCTTCTTCCATGGCTTCCAGCAAACCTTTTTCCACAGCCGGGAAATAGTTGCGCGGAACCGCTCCGCCAAAAACATTTTCTTCAAAAACAAAGTTGCTCTCTTCAGTAGGTTCGAATTTTATCCATACATGCCCGTATTGTCCGTGTCCACCCGTTTGTTTTTTGTGTTTTCCTTCCGCTTCCACAGTGGCTCTTATTGTTTCCCGGTAAGGGATGCGCATTTCTTTGGATATCACTTCCACCCCGAACTTCCTTGACAATTTATCTATTAAAATTTCAATATGGGTATCCCCCATAGCTCTGAGAATAGTTTGTTTCGTTTCCACGTTTTTCTCTACCACAATAGTAGGGTCTTCCTCCATCAGCTTTTGTAAAGCTCCGCTGAGCTTATCCTCATCCAGCTTGCTCTTAGGCTCGATAGCCATACTCAGTGTCGGCAAAGGAAATTCCAAAACGGGTATTTCAATTTTATTCCCTTTAGCGGTAAGTACATCTCCGGTGGAAGTGACTGCTAATTTAGCGACAGCCGCTATATCTCCGGCATTTATTTCCGGCACGGAAGCCTGTTCTTTACCGGTCATTATTAAAAGCTGAGAAATTTTTTCTTCTTTTTCTTTATTGATGTTATATACGACGCTATCGGCTTTAAGAGTCCCATTAAAAAGTTTAAACATAGTAAGGCGCCCTATATATGGATCAGCGACGGTTTTGAAAACCTGGGCCGCCGTTGCGCCGCTTTGCTCCGCAAACTCTTTGGACAATTTACTTTGATCAGGAGAAGGGCTGCATTCGATGATAAAATCCATCAGCGACGTAATCCCCATATTGTTAAATGCCGAACCGCAGAAAACAAATACCGCGGAACCTTTTACCGCCGCCTGTTTTATTCCTTTGAGGATTTCGGTATCGCTTAAAGGTTCCCCTTCCAGATATTTGTCCAGCAATTCATCATCAGCTTCCGCCGCCGCTTCAATAAGCGCTTCTTTATAGGTTTCCGCATCATCAGCCATGTCTTCGGGTATATCGCCTTCGGTTATTTTTCCGGATCCCGGCTCAAAAAACAAGGCTTTCATTTTGATCAGATCCACTACGCCCTTAAAATTAGCTTCCGCCCCAATAGGCAGCTGAACCGGAACGATTACATCGGAAAATTTTTCTTTCATTCCATTTAAAACTTTTAAAAAATCAGCGTTTTCACGATCCATTTTATTTATAAACGCCAGTTTTGGAACTTCCGGGTAATCCTCCCAGGCAATTTCCGTTTGCACCTCTACGCCGGCCGTCGCCGACAGAAGCATTAACATGGAATCAGCTACCCGCATAGTTCCTACGACTTCAAAGTAAAAGTCCGCATATCCCGGCGTATCCAACAAATTAATCTTACAGTCTTTGTACTCACAGGGAACAAGCGAGGCGCTTATCGTAATTTTCCTTTTTATTTCTTCGGGATTAAAATCTGAAACGGTGTTTCCGTCATCGACCTTTCCCAGCCGCTTAGTAGCTCCGGTGTTGAAAATCATGGCCTCAGCCAGCGAAGTTTTGCCTGTTCCTCCATGCCCTACCAAAGCAATATTGCGAATACCGGCAGTGGGGTAAACCTTCATTGAATAACCTCCTTATAATAATACGTAACTGTTAAAATCGTACTATACTTTTAATAAAGTAGCAAAATTTTTTATGCGCCGCGTTTAAAACCCCGCGCTATTTCAAAGCCATAGGCTTTTAAAATCCCCAATCCCGCTCCTTAAACAGCTTCCGGTATTTTTCCGCCAGCTTATAGTCGGTCAGGTCTAATTTTATAGGGGTTACACTAATATAGTTATTTTGAACAGCCGTAACGTCGCTGTCGGTTTCCTGCCTGTCTTCCTGCAAGGCGCCGCCCAGCCAGTAATAAATATTGCCGCGGGGGTCTTTGCGGGCTTCAAAAACATTGGTATAGTTCCTTATCCCCAGTTTTGTTATTTTAATTCCCGCGCACCGCCTGTTTTTATCAAAAGGTATATTAATGTTCAATAATGTCTGCGGCTCAATACCATTCTGCTCAATAATTTTAACCATCTGATAAACAAACCGGGCGGAATAAGAAAAATCTTCCCCATAAGGCTGATAGGCATTTAAGGAAACGGCCAGCGCGGGAAAACCCATTATAATTCCCTCCGCAGCCGCGGATACCGTCCCCGAATACAGAACGTCAGTCCCCAGATTAGGCCCGTGGTTAATACCGGAAATCACCAAATCAATTTTAGCGTCCACCAACTGAGACAGCGCTAATTTTACACAATCCACCGGAGTTCCCGACATAGTCCAGGCGCCGTTCACCTCAGGCCATCCGGCTTCAACCACCTTGATAGGTTCAAAAACTGTAATAGAATGTCCGGTTCCGCTCCTCTCCCGATCCGGAGCGGCAACATACAATTCATGTTCGCCGGCTAGAGTTTTGATAACCGCGCGCAATCCTCCGGCATTAATACCATCGTCATTAGTCAGCAGCAGCTTCATTCAAACTCCACCTTCCGCTCCAGAAGGTTAAAATGATTGAACGGCCAATAAACCATCATAGCTTTGCCTTTAAGCCTGTCTATAGTCAGCCAGGCGTTCCATAAATGACTGTCGAAACTGTTTCCCCTGTTGTCTCCCATAACAAACAACCCGTCGCCTGGGACTACTACCGGTCCGTAGTGATAATCAAAAGATCCGTTGATGTACGGTTCCCGCAACGGCTGGTTGTTTATGTAAACTTTCCCGTTTTTGACTTCCACCGTTTCTCCCGGCAGCCCTACCACCCGCTTAATAAACAAGTCCGTTTCCTGCAAGGCTGCCGGCGGGTCTAACACCACTATATCGCCGCGCTGGGGGTCTTTAAAATGGTAAATCATTTTATTTATCATAACCCGGTCATTCTCCCGAATGGTGGGAAGCATGGAACCAGAAGGAATGAGCCGCCCTTCAACCACGAAAAATCTCAAAACCATAGACAGAATAAAAGCAATCAACACTATACTGATAAGTTCTTTAAAAAAAGCTTTTACATCCGACGCTCCCATAATTCACCTCTTATCTTAAAATTCATATATATGAATTGTCATTTCATTTTCCTGTTTATCTTTAGTCAGTCC
>JAISWS010000144.1 GCA_031270725.1 Syntrophomonadaceae bacterium
AAAACGACAACCGTATCCACAATCGGTTTCAGGTCGACCGGTTTGATTTGCAATACAATCTCCTGGTTTTTCAGTTTAGTAAAATCTAATATGTCGTTTATCATATTGGAAAGACGTTTGCCGCTGTTGGAAACAAGCGCCAGATTATATTTTTGCTCGTCAGTTAAAGGGCCGGTGGCGCCGTCAATCATAGATTCGACAATACCTATGATGCCATTGATCGGCGTTCTTAATTCATGGGAGGTATTGGCCAGGAATTCGTCTTTTAACTCATTTAACCGGTTAAGATAGATATTCTTTTCTTCCAGGGCCTCGGCGTATTGTTGCATTTCCTTGATCAGATTATTTATCTCTTCAACCATAAACCGGAATGCTTTCGACAAGGAGCCGATCTCGTCGTTGCTCTGAATGAGCGGGATCTCAGCGTCAAAATTCCCTTCGCCAATAATTTTAGCGGTATCCGACAGCATAAGTATAGGTCTGGTAACATTGCTCGCGATAATGTAGAGAATCAAGGCAATGATACATATGGCGATTATGGATGCCAGAAGAGTGTAATTTCGAATATAATTGGCGCTGTCCAAAATTTTAGACATGGGAACGCTTACCGCCACCGACCAGGGCTTCGTAACGCTGCTGAACTGGACCGGCATGTATACCGTATAAAAATCCTTATTGCTGGAAATGTACGCTTCGCCGTTCCTGATGGCCTCCCGCGCTTCTGTTGAGTATTGCAGGCGATCCGGATCCGCCCGCAGTATCGCTTGTGCCAGATCAGGATTCAGCAGAGATATATCCAGTTTGGCCGCGTCAAAATTCAGCGCGTACTCTTCCAAAGCGGCGGTAAAAAGTATCATATTATCGTACGCGGCGGCCTGAACGTCATCCAACGAGTCTGCTACGGGATTTTCAGCTATATAAGTATTCGCGTATTTTATGGCGTCAGCGACCCGGGAACGGTCAGCTGTCAGCATTTCGTACACTAACGCCTCCGCCAAATCTTTACCCAGGTAAGGCGTATCAGGATGCGCCACAATAGCTCCCGCGTTAGAAAAAATTCCCGTATAGCCTCCTTGCTCATGGGGATTTACTTTTGAGATCATCTCCTGCAACTTGTCAAGTACTATATCAGAGGATATGATGCCTATAAATTCGTCATTATACACTATAGGAAAGACTAGGCTGGCCAGCATCACAGAATTTCCCTGTACTTCATACGGATATGGATCGGTAATATATTCATGCCGTTCTGTCTTGGGAACTATATACCAGTCAGCAATATCGATGTCATATAAAGGCTCAACCTCTATGTTACCACCCAATTTATTCCAATAAGGAGCATATCGTCCCGTTTCGTCGTATGCGGGCGCTAATCCGGCGTAATATTCATCCTTTCCATCCAGGGCATTCGGGTCATAAGCGATGCAGAACGCGGTTATATATTCTTTTTTCGCCAGTGTATTTCGCAGAATATCGTTCATCATTTCCCTGTCGGTGAGATCATGTTCTTTTAAGGTCTCCAGCACCGTAGCCAAAGTTTCTGAAGTTATGCGCGCCCCTTGCAATTCTGCTATAATTTCATTTTTATATTTATCCGCAGTTTCTTGGGCCAGGTTGAAAGCATCCCTTTTGGCCATTTCATACGACTGGTTAGAAACAATCAGTGTAAGCACGACAAAAGACACAATTACTACAGACGAAATTAAAACAAATATTTTTATCCTTAAATTTAAATTTTTAAACATAATGTCAATAACCTCACTAATTGCACAGGGCAACGGTCAGTATCTAACATTAGTAACGCAAATAGTATAGTACATTTTGGCGCGAAAACAAAGCACTGTTTTCCGATTTGTGTTGTAAAAGTAAGGCGGCTTCTTTAGCAAAACTTTCGAAAACCGCTGCGGTTACGCAATTATTATCTTCAAAAACTTCCGTATCGTTTTAGATCGTTTTAGAAAACCACGCCACGCAGGGGTATGCATTCCCCGCCATGTTCCCCACTTGCCCCCGTAAAGGGAGAAGGGGTACGATAGTGTAATTTTGGCAGCTTTCAACTATTCCTATAAAAAACCGTTTTTATCTTGATAGAAAGCGCCGTTACCCGCAAAAATTTAAATGTAATCATACAATCCCCGCGCCGCGGATCGGGGCTGACAACTTTCGCCAACAACACGCTCAGGGTTCGCTCTGGCACCGTTAATATCCGCTTTTCACCGCATACTAAGAGGGATTATCCGCAACCGTAAGATTTTTCAGCTTAACGTCGGCATTGTCTATTTTTAATTAAACCGTTTATTTTTAAGGAGGAATTCCGTTTATGATAAGGCGCTTTTTATGGACTCCGCTACTCCTGCTGCTTCTTACCACCCTGTCCGCTTGTATCGCGCCAGAGGCGGAAGTGTCCAAACCCGTGCCTCCGGAAAAAGAAGCATCTGACTCCGAAGGAACTATGAGAGCGCTGGCGGAAGCGTTACCGCTGGAAAAAGAATTCGCCCCTTTTATGACCCCGGACACCTTGATAGACTTTGGCAGTTTCTAGTACGTATGTATACCGGCGGGGACGCGGCGGGCAAGGATATGGCGAGGGGCGCTACGCAAGCTGATATTGACGCTTTTTTGGGGCGGAGGGGTTAAGCGGCGTTAAAATTTTAAAGTAATGAGGCGCCAAATACAAAAGGCCACCGTGGCAATTATCCCGCCAGCAAAACAAGCGATAAGGTGCTGCCCTCCCAGAAAGAACCGGTCGGCTAAAAAGACAAGTACGGAAATAGCAAGTAAAGCCGTGAAGATGGAAACGGAGAGTTTTGCCAAGTAAACAATAAATCTCCGGACAGCTCCGCCGGTTTTTTCAGCGAGGAAATTATACCGCGCTTCGTAACCGGCCGTTTCCCCATAGTCACGGCAGGTATCGGAAGGGCCTTTATTGTGGCCGTCCGGGGTTTGGTATTCCAAGTCCATCAGCTCCTTTATATAATTATATCGTATTTTTAATATGTTTTCTTAAAAAAAAGAAGGGGGGAAAGGGATAGCCACGACAGTAAAAGGGTTCGGCGTTGAGATAAGCGCGGATACCAGCGGGGTAGTGCTTGCGCAGGCGCTCTACGGTCTCTTTTGACGGAAATCTGTTCGTCCTTATTTAGCCCTCCCGTTGGTAAATTCAAGTTTGAACCAGATATAATCTATCTATAAGCCATATTTTGACTGAACATATAACATCAATAGGGGTGTGCGAATTTGCCTTTCACGGATTCTATGGCGCGGAGCTTGAAGATGAAGATACTTTTTATCCTGCAAGCCATATTATGATTAACTTTATTGAGATCAGGGCAAAAAACGGTAAATTTCATCAGTGATTAATGGGCTGTTCACGCAGCTTAGCTCTTATGGGCGTAACTATGGGTTTGATTTCGGCGATTGGAACGGAGACGGCATTACTGACCTCAAATTGCAGCAATTTGAAGGCGACACCATGTATAAATGAGCCGTAGCGGTTTTGGCTCTGGGACAATGTTCAGTTTATGTTTTATGTTTGCGGAGAACGAACAATTAAGAAAAATCAGTTATTTCGCAACAGTTTTTTGGAAGCCAGAGAAGACCCTCGCTTGATAAGTTATTCCAGCGCGGGTTTCAGTAAATATGGGACTAGATATTATGAATATCAGGAGGGAAACTTTATATTCGTCGAAACAGAATATGTTTTCACAGAAAAGCAGGATGACGTATCTTATAAGGTCACACAAATATCAAGACTGATAAACGGCGAAATGAAAATAGTCAAAGAGGACAAAGCCAAACTCGAAAAATACTTGGGTTACCAATTCTAGGCCTGTTTCCCCAACTTCAACCTTCGCTTCTTTTTCAGGCGTATTATCCTTTCTGCGATTCCTCAACAACAAAAAAATGGAAATGAACATCACTATAAAAAATTTGTTTTTTTCCATTTTTAGAAAAAACCAAATAAAAAACTTAAAAACCGCTTAAAATGGCTTTTTCGCTTGACTCGCAGCCGACTGAAAAGAGCGAAACACGAAAATTCGCGCTCATATCCCAATCCCCGTGTCTTTGCCTTATGTCTCAGGGTTCCGCGCTTACTTGTATGTAACCAGGAAAACTCCAGTTTATGAACCTTCCGCTGATAAAAAAATCGCTTTTATTGTGACAATGTGCTGTTGCTCCGGCTAACGCCTGAACACGGTTACAGCCCCGCCGATTCTAAAAGAGCGGCGTTGCGTAGAATATCAATCCCGCCTTCTGCTGTGAGCCTGCCATTCTGTAGCAGAAGGACGCGGGAACAAATCTTCTCCGCGAAAGCAAGATCGTGCGTAGCGATAAGTTTTCCTTGCGGCAGTCCCGACAGGATTTCCGCTAATGCACGTTTAGCGCGCGGATCCAGAAATGCTGTCGGCTCATCAAACAGCATATAGCTTGGACGCATTGTGAGTACAGTAGAAATTGCCGCCAGCCGCTTTTCCCCGCCGGACAGCTTGAGCGGAGAACGCCGCGCCAGCTGCGGGATGCCCAATTGACACAGGGCGTTTTCTACCCGTTCCCTCGTTTCTTCCTCGGAGCATCCGAAATTACGTGGTCCAAACGCCGCATCTTCGTATATGTTCGGCATGAATAGTTGATCGTCAGGGTTTTGGAAAACCAGCCCTATTTTTTTCCGCGCATCATGAATATTTTTTTTGTTAAACTTTACACCGTCAATGGAAATATTACCTTCAGAAGGCGTCAAAACTCCTGCGAGCGCAAGCAGCAGCGTCGTTTTTCCCGCGCCGTTTGCACCGATGAGAGCTACCTTTTCTCCTTCTCGCAGAGCAAAAAACACACCGTCTACCGCATTTGCAAATTCAGGATACGATACGGAAAGGCCGCATACTTCCAGCATCTCCTCAAAACCTCGCCAGTGCGTTTATAACGGCATCTATAGAAACCATGCGGAAAAATACGCAAAAAGAAAACACCATCGCGGCAAAAACCATATCTCTCGCTGTGAATTTGCGCTCCCGCGCATGAAACTCGCGAAGCGCGTATCCCCTGCATTTCATCGCCGCATATACCCGTTCCGCGCGGTCAAAGCTCCGAATGATAAGCTGGCCGACAAAGCTGCCCATATGCCGCATTTCAATCCCCTTTTGGCTCCGGCCGCGCAAAGAGTAAGCGGTATGCATAAACGCGGCCTCTTCCAAAAGAACCCCCGTATAACGGTAAGTCATCTCAAACAACGTCACGAAAATAGCCGGAACGCGCACCCGCCTGAGCTGCCCGGTTATTTCCATTACCGGCGTTGTCGCTATTAAAATCAGCACCGCCATCACGCACAGGTATGTGCGAAACAGAAGCGTTATCAGGGAAATCGTACCAAAGCTCACCGTAAGGCCGCCGAGGGAAAAAGCCGCCGAACGCTCGAATATCACATTGGCTATTCCGGCAAACAAACAAAAAGGCAAAGCAGCGAAAAAACGCTTGAACATCATTAAATGCGGCGTCTCAGACAACGCCATCAAAACCGCAGGATAAAAAACGAACGGCGTCAGACTTAAAACCGCGTACCTGTCAAACGATACGACGGTTACGATAAAAAAAAGAGCGGAGAGCATCTTCGCAGCCGGGTGCAGACGATGTATCACCGTTCCGCCGGCTGCGAGATTCTCCAAAGTATATATATTTTGTACGCTGTTCTGAATATTTGGCATGGAGCCTCCATGTAAAGCGCGCAGCCCGCTCAGAAATTATACATGTGTTCCCACAGACTGTACGTTATATTTTCATGCTGTCCGTCCTTTTCCCGACTTTATTCTGGATATGATAAATCCCGTTCCGCCTGCCAGCACGAGGGTCAATACGCCGCCTACGATACCGGCAACAGTAGTACCAATGAGCGGAGGATCCTCTCCCGCGTTTGCAAAGCTGTAATCAGGCATAAACGCTGTCGTTTCCTGGATTGCCGCCGCAGTATTAAACGCCGTTCCTTCGGCTTCCAGTTCCGCTGTGCCGGCTGCCCTTTCCATCGACCATTCCAATCCGTCCGGATTGGAAGAAGCAAACAACGCAAGTACCCCTCCTGTAAAAACAGTAACAATAACCATTACTCCGAGAATTTTTTTAATCGGTACGCTACTGCCAATACGCGTACTATTGCTCGTACTTTCAAGTATTTCAGGCCGCGCATTCTGTACAAAACATAAGGCTGCCGCCGTTACAATTCCCTCTGCAATCCCGATCGCGAAATGGATTGGCTGCATAAGCGCGATGAACGCTTCGAAGGGCAATTCTGTGACACCGGAGGCCAGCGTTTCAAGGACAACGCCGAACGCACCTATCTGTAATCCTGCCACTACAGAGATGATAGACGCAGCAGTTATGCTCTTATAATTCAAACCTTTCCCGGTAATTCGTTTAAACAACAGCGGATAAATAAACAAACATGGTATGACCCCCATGTTAAAAATGTTGCATCCCAAAGCTAAAAGGCCTCCATCCGCGAAAAACAGGCACTGGATAATCAGCACCGCTGAAATAACGAGTAATGCTGCCGGCCCGCCAATGAGTCCCGCCAGTAATATACCTCCGCCGATGTGTCCGCTGGAACCTGTGGCAGGAATGGTGAAATTTATCATCTGCCCTGCAAACACAAACGCGCCCGCCACACCCATGATAGGAACTTTCTTTTCGCAAAGCGCGTCTTTCTTAATCTTGGCCGTAGAATACGCTACTGCCGCCGCACTTACGGCATACAGTGCGCTTCCGACCGCCGGGGATATTAGTGCGTCCGCCATATGCATAATATGTAATCCTCCTCTTTTCATAATCCTACATTCTCCGGAAACGGGAGACGCATTTCCACTGCGGCCCCAACTATTCTCCGCAAGTAATTCTCATTTTTCTACGGCATCTTGCGTATCCTTTTAGCAACAATTTCCCTGTCTGCGGGAACGGCACCCGTAATAAATAATTTGCCCCATGTAATTTTTTTCGTAAATTTCCAATGGAAGTATAAAAATCCCGAACAACCCTGCGGGTTTTTAAAAATTTCCCTGCCAAAAAGAAAACCACAAAGAAAAACAAAACCATATTCTTACAGTTTTATCAACCTTCGTGGTTGTTCGGTATCCATATTCAATAATTCCGCTTGCGAAATGCGAACCCCGATTCAGGACAAATCAAATCATAAGGCAACGGCTTCTTCATGAAACCAATTTTTGTCCGCCAGTTGTTATATGCTTACTCTATCATAGCAGCTTGTTCCTGCCAAGCGGATTTGTCATGTTTGACAATTAATTTTATTCGCAATCTGAAATCAATAGTTATTCGCAAATAAAAACGATAATTTTACCAAGGAAATTTTGCATTTGAGCATACCCTGACATAGAATTTTTAAATCTACCTGAACTATATTTATCCTTTTAATCTTATATTTCACCAATCATCTCCATTACATATATATTAAACATATTAATTATATCTGTTTAATATGATATAGTTGTTTATTTAATTTGTCAAGAGCGGTGATGTATGAATAAATTGTTGTGTTTCATATGCCGTATATTGCGTGTTTTTTGTATTTGACCGTTATATATTGTTGCTTATATTTAGCTCAGCATTTTCTAATTTGCCGTAAGCGGCGATAAAGATATCTGCGGAGGAAAAACGCGCAAGAACAAAGCCGCTAACCAAAAGCGAACGGAAATGTAAGCGTTATGCATGAAACACAACGCGCGGGATTGAAAAGCGTGAGTATTTTCTTTCAAGCGGTACAGATTTGCTTCACAAACAGCGGATTGGATAAATCTGAGCCCCCGCGTGTCACACAACAGTACTCAATCATCATTTGGCTCATGAATCCCGTAACGTATCCGGGAATTCACAAAACTGATAATCGAGATAACCGACCAGCTACCCTCAAGCAACAGAAAGCCCCATTGCCGTTCGATAACCGCATCTGCAGCGAGCAGAAGCGATCCGAGAGCGTTGACAAGCAGATAGGTTGTGGATTTCTGATTCAGGACGCCCCATTGCGAAAGCGCAAAGCCAGCGAGGACAGCAATGGAACCGACGATCTGGACGACCATGCTCATAACGACGCACCCCCTTCTTGCGCGTCGTCGTCAAGCCGGGTACGGCGCATCTCGTCCGGAAGCCAATTTAGTTTGACCCAGGAAAAGTATATCACAAAATATGCACATATTAGACAACAACCCAAAAGGACTGACAGGTTGAAAGGATAATTACGCAGAACATACATAAGTTAATGTCGGATTCAAAAATATCTATGGACGGCAGATGGTTCAGAAGAGTACGCTTTTAGTAAAATCGGTGGATAACTCGTTTTCGGAAATATCAGTTTTTATGCTAGTATGCTAGCCTTGCCAACAGTAGCAAAGATGTATTCCACGAAACGGCAAACTATCTGCAAGGCGGATTTTGTTGCGTTTAATTTTGGAATGATACTCACCATAACAACTGACGAAAATGCTTCTTTTAGCCCAGAAGCTCCTGTATCAATTAACAAACAAATCTATGGAAAGTCTCCAGCGGACGGTATCATCGACCTGAAATTCAGGGAATACTATCAGGGAACCTCTAATAACCCCCGCCGCACATCTTCGGCACACCATCAGTTATTAGAGACCCCCCCCATTAATTATTTACATACTCTGGCCAGTAAATTTTTTCTTTAACGCACAAATGCCGGTATTAATTCAGCGGAGACTAAAATCACCGCTGAATACGCTAAAGCTTTCCGGCATTATTTTTTTATTCCTGTGTCCGTTGTCTGCGGCTAAACTCGTCGTCTCACGGATTCAGTCCGTTTTTCAAGCTGATTAACGGTCGCGGCGTTGTCATAATATTTTATTGCTTCTGCTCCAAATACCCATATCAGTAGCATGTTTTACTAATTCATCCTTGAAATCCGGGTGAGCAATACTTATCAAACGTTCCGCTCTTTCGTAAGTCGAGATTCCTTCCATGCAAACTATACCGTATTCAGTAACGATATTAGAAGCGCAATGGCGAGGTACTGACACTATAGTTCCTGGAGAAAGAATAGGAACCAAGCGGGAAGCGGTTTTGTCTTTAAGTTTTTTAGTGGAGGTTATGCATATATACGATTCTCCCCCTTTAGATCTGGTAGCCCCGATAGTAAAGTCCAATTGCCCGCCTACGCCGGATATCTGCCGGAAGCCTTCCGATTCAGAAGCGATTTGGCCGTATAAATCTACATTAACCGCGTTATTAATGGCCACCACGTTGTCGTTAAGACCTATATATTCAGGCGAATTGGTAATATTAACCGGATAAGAAGCAAGTGTGGGGTTATTATCCATGAATTTGTACATTTTATTAGAACCAATCGCAAATGTATATACTATCTTTCCAGTATCAACATTTTTCTTTCTGCCGGTTACTATCCCTTTATCAACCAGATCCACATAACAGTCAGCCATCATTTCGGAATGAATACCCAAATCTTTTAAACCGCTTTGAACCAATAATTTGCCTATGGTATTGGGCAAACCTCCAATCCCAAATTGCAGGCAAGAGCCGTTTTTAATTCTTTCCACTAATAACCGCGCTATTTTAGTTTCTTCATCTGAAACAGGAAAATCTTCCGGAGTGGCGAATAAAGGAGAATTATTCTCCACTATACAGGTAACATCCGATATATGTATAGACTCTTTTACACCTCCTAAACACCGGGGAACGTTTTCATTCACTTCCACTACCACATAATCAGCTTTTAACGCCAGATCCAACGTATACGAATTGGCAGTACCCAGATTAAAGTAACCGTTCTCGTCCATAGGGGTAGTCATCGTCATTACCACATTGGGCCTGGCCATTGTTCCTCGTTCCAGCATATACGGAGAAAGGCCATAATTGGCGGGAGAATAATGACACAGTCCTTTATCTCCCAGATGGCGGTCAAAAGCGCTGAGATGCGCGGACACATAAAAGAACGTGCTTCTATCCGGATCGGCCAAAGCCACTTTCACCGGAAACATAGGGCAAATCCCTTTTACTGTTACATTAGTCATTTCTCCTACTCTTTTCGATAAAGCCTCATCTAGAGCAGGAGGCGCCATAATAAAATGTCCGTACCTCACAAGATCGTTCGATTTAACTAACTGAACCGCTTTCTCCGGCGTTGTCAGTTTCTCTTTGTAGAGATTCATATAAGTTCCCATTAATGTTCCTCCTTTATATTTAACCGTTTCTTCAAAAGCATATTTTAATTTTTTATCCAGCACGCCTATTTGTGTGCTGAAGGTGTCCTGTGTCAGGCTGTTTTAATATTCCTCTCCCCCTTTTTTAGTTACTTTAAACTGCCTCAGTTACGTATCCACTGATAATGGACGCGATACTAAAAAATATTGCGATAAACAAAATATCAGCAAAAATAATGCCATCATGTATAAAAGGTCAGAATACAGGAAATATAGGCAGAAAATGCTAACTAACCATGTTACAAAGCATTTTATCATTTCAAGTTACTTATACATTTGTATCCATAATTGTTAACTATAGATACACTACTGTATACTTATAAACATTTTTGTTTCTTCACACAGATGCGCAGTTAAATTTCAACAGAGGGTTTCTAATAACTGACAGTGTGCAGATTCGGCCCGAATTTTGCCGCGATTCCTCGTTGAAAATGTGCGGCGGGGGTTATTTAGTGGTTCCCAACAGGCGATTTGCAGATAAACGATGCCCGTATGATAAATTTGGAAAGCGCCTTAAAGTAACAAGGCAACTGGTGCAGCGTATAAACACAGGAAAATATTAAGAACCTGTGTTCACATTTAAAATATGATATAGTCAGAGTATAAGAGAAAACAAGAAGCGTGAACAGGCGTACCCAAGCGACCTGACCGTCAAGCAATGGCACGTCATCAGGCCTTTTTTCAAAAACGGCGGGCGGGGGGAAAACGGAAGGCAGAAAGATGCACATCGTCGTCGATGTGATGGGTAACCTGCTTGCGGTAGTTATTTACGCGGCCAACATCCATGACACAAAGTCAGGCATTAAACCCGCAAAGCTTGCTTTCGGGCGCTATCCGAGCATAAAAATTTCTGTGCTGACGCGGGTTATCGTGGTACTTTCGTGCTTGATATCGATAAAATCCTTGGCTTGGGCGTTGACATTTCTGAGAAAACCAAGCCGCACGAATGGGAAAAACTTCCTTGGCGCTGGGCAGTTGAGCGTACGTTCAGCTGGCTTAACAACTACCGCCGCCTGAGCAAAGATTACGGGATTTCCATCGCGTCTGCTGAGGCTGTTGTCAAAATCTCTCACGCGTACACACACATTGCTTAAACGGCTGTGAATACGGGTTCTAATTGTAAACTTATTCCTGACAAGGTGAAATATTATGGTGAGAATGTTAGTGATAATAATTATATTTTTGTTTATTCCAGGATGTACAATTAACAATACTTTTTTATTAAAGAACCATATTCAAGAGAATGAAAATGCGTTGGCGGCCTATTTAGAGCTTTTACAAGGAAAACGTGACGCTTATGATTTAAAGAAAAATAAAACTTTCACTGTTGAAGATATTTATTACAGTATTCGTAACAATGAAGAATATACTCTGTACGATTTCACAAATGACGGCGTTTATGAATTATATCTTAAACACACATTTGGCACTGATATAATTATGTATAAAAATGATCAGTTAATTATGGTTACAAATATAAGCCCTTACGGCATTTTACTAAACAATGGAGCTATTTTAACTAGAAATTCTGGCGCTGGACATGTAACATACCGGTATTATTCCCTTGATAATGCCGGTAACGAAATAAATGAAACATATTTTCAAAGACTTTATGATGAAACCGGCGAAACGTATTTGTTTGCCGGACAGGAATATACCAAAGAAAAATGGGATGACCTGACCGGCAAATACCTGTCTGTTGGCTCAGACCAGATTAAGTGGTATGACTACAATGGGTGGATTGACACTTTGATCCCCGCTGAAAACTCACAACCATGTGAAACACTTGATATCCAAGTAGTTAAGTCCATGTACACGGAATTTTTACAAGGCCAGCGAAGAGCGCTCTATAAAACCCAACCTTTAGGCGTTAATAATACTTCCATCTTTAGCAATGGTGTCACCCAGTTATTTAATCAATTTGCTTTGTATGATATAACCGGAGATGAAATTCCGGAACTATTTATAAAAAATACGGAGTTAGCTTATATCCTAGCTTGTAAAGGAAGCGAATTGGTTGTATGGAGGGTAATATATCCTGGAGATGGAGATTCAATATTAAGCAATAGAGCCATATTAACCATATATTCACCTTCACATTCCAGTTCACATGTGAAGTATATTTATTCGCCTTTAAATGTTGACGGAAAAAGGCTACGCAAATTACACTTTTCAAAATATGATCATGACAAAAACGGTGAATATGACATGTTTTATTTCGATGAGTATGATGATGATGGTGTTATGGAGATAGTTAACCAGGAAGAATGGGAAAATTTAACTAAGCAATATTTATCTTTTGAGCCAGCGCCTATAGTGTGGCAAGAGTATACCGGCTGGGTCGACGCATTAGAATAATCAGTGAACGGAAAACAGGCTCTAAGAGCCTGTTTAGTATCCATGCGATATACTGGGAAGAAAACGGAAGATAAAAAAGATGCATAAATATCCCAGCGACATCAGCCGAGAGCAGTACGAAGCCATACGAGAGGATCTGGAACAGGCAAGAAATAGGACGCGGCCAAGGCAATGCGCTCAAGCTCACGGACATTGTTTGTAACGGGAATAAGCCTTTTCGCTTTTGCGCGCGCCGCAATCAACAGATCCGTTAGGACAAATGGAGCAAGATTAAAAAAACATGTTAAATTTTATTTAATTGAGTATTGATTTTAGTAAAATAATATGTTATAAAATATAAAGAACAAAGGAGTTTAGCCTTGTGCTTATGAGCGCAGGAGCTTGGCTCCTTTTTTTGTATTTTTAAGTATAGGAGGGAGATAACATGATCGATTCGGGAGACACTGCTTTTGTATTAGTATCGGCGGCGTTAGTTTTCATCATGACGCCAGGGCTGGCTCTTTTTTATGGAGGATTGGGGCGCCGAAAAAACATGGTGAACAATGTTATGGCTTCAACTTTTATAATGGGACTGGCTATGGTTATGTGGGTTTTGTGCGGTTATTCCTTGGCTTTTGGAGGAAACACAGGCGGGATTATCGGGACATTAAACAATATAGGTTTAATCGGCATAAATATGTCCGACCCGTCAGCTTACGCCGACAATTTACCGTCGTTGGCGTTTATAGGCTTTCAAATGATGTTCGCGGTTATAACTCCGGCCTTGATCACAGGGTCTGTCGCGGGCCGTATGCGCTTCAAAGCGCTATTTATTTTTATAGCTTTGTGGTCCATAGTGGTATATTACCCCATGGCGCATATGGTTTGGGGAGAAGGCGGATTACTGGGCGGAGGCTGGCTTAACTCGGTAGACTTTGCCGGTGGTAATGTCGTCCATATCAGTTCCGGGGTATCCGGCTTAGTTCTTTGTATAGTTTTAGGACGGCGCATCGGCTATGAAAATGTATCTTACAGGATTCACCATGTGCCTTTTGTAGCCTTGGGAATGGCTCTTTTGTGGTTTGGCTGGTTCGGTTTCAACGCAGGAAGCGCATTAGGGGCTAACGATCTGGCGGCGCACGCTTTCCTCACTACCGCGATGTCGGCGGCGGCGGCTTTACTGTCCTGGATGGTTATTGATACGATTAAACATAGAAAAACTACATTGATCGGGGCTTGTACCGGTGTTATAATTGGTTTGGTAGCGATTACTCCAGGCGCCGGATTTGTACCGGTCTGGGCTTCTATCATTATAGGCTTCGCTGCCAGCCCTATTTGCTACGCTGGTATTTCATTAGTTAAGAGAACCCTGAAAATAGATGATGCTCTTGATACGTTCGGATGTCATGGTATAGGGGGTATGTGGGGAGGCATAGCGACCGGCCTTTTTGCCGACCCTAACGTTAACGGAATAGCTGGATTGTTATTTGGGGACAGTCATCAGTTTGCGGCTCAGCTCATCAGTATTGTCATAACTATTATAGTAGCGACGGCGGGGACATTGATTTGTGTGGGTATTACCAGATTATTTACGCAATTACGGGTTGAGCGCCGTGATGAATTAATAGGGATGGATGTATCCCAGCATGGTGAAACTGCCTATCCGTCCTTTAATGGTTTGGATTAAGAAAGGAGAACATAACCATGATAAAAATAGAAGCTATAGTGCGTGAAGAAAAAATGGAAGATGTAAAAGAAGCTTTATCGGAAATCGAAGTGAATGGCATAACTGTATATCAAGTTATGGGTTGCGGCATGCAAAAAGGATATAAAGAAGTAATTCGCGGTTCGGAAATATTAATTACTATGCTGCCTAAGATAAAATTTGAAATAGTAGTTTCTAATGAAGAATGGGCGGAAAAAACCATAGAAGCCATAAAAAAGGCCGCTTATACTGGTAATTTCGGAGACGGCAAAATATTTACCTATGATTTGGCAAGCGTTGTAAGAATCCGTACAGGGGAAACCGGAACCGACGCCATAAATTAATTGGAGCTGTTTCGGTTAGTGTAATAAAATTTAATTTCAGAATTTATATTAATTACCTCCAAACTGGAGTTTTCCGGTTTGGAGGTAATGGTTTGCCGGCTGATTGGTTTGTTTTGTTGGCGTTGCCTAGAAATTGGGTAGAAGAAGCATAATTTTTAAGAGCTGAATTTTATGAAATTATGCAACCGCAGCATTGTAATTACAGATTGTTCGCGGGTATAAAAGCCGTGAGGATCAAAGATGTTGGGGCTAGTTCCGCTCATGACATAAACCTTGTCTACAGGATCGAAACAAGTAGTAATGTAATCAACCGAATCCACAGCCCAGTCAGATATTAAGGAAAAATCATCAAAAGTTTTGCTTTGGAGGCCGCTGGGGGTTTCAAAACCGAACAATCGGCCTAAACGATGTAACATGACGGCAGCCTGTTCGCGGGTAATAAGGCCGTTCGGATTGAAGCGGCGGTTGCCTGTTCCTTCGGTAATACCGTAAATGCTGGCGAGCAGAACAGTTTCTGACCGAGTATCCTCAAAATGATCCGGATTTAAAGAAACACCGTCGGCTATAAGCTCATTTTTTAAAGTTTCGATGCTTTTTCCGGTTAGTTGTGATATAAAATTTACGGCCAAGGTGCAGAATTCTTCCCGGGTAATTCCGCTTTGCAGCGATGAGGCTAAGTTATCGGGAATCAAGCCTTCCGTGTAAGCCTGCTGAAGGCCGGTTTCTGCCCAAGGCGACACGTTGGCAGCTAAAATATCTGATATTCCTATGTCAGGAATATTTTCTTCAGAGTATTCTTGTATCAGGTGATCAATAGAAAAAGCCTCTAAAGAAGCGTCGAAATAACGGCGGTTCCTTAATCCGTTGTTGTTGCTTATGGCGCCGTTTTCAAAAACGTTGGCGCTGTCCCAGGTGTTGTCTATTATTACCCATCGGTTATTTAAAAAAGCTTCGTTCCAAGTATGGTTAGTTTCGCCGCCGGACAAGATACTGTCAGTCCAAACCGAGCCGCCGGTGATTCCCAAAGCATAGCCGTGAACGAGTTTGGCCGGTATCCCCTGCGCCCTGAGTAACGCAGCGGTCAGTGACGCGTATCCTTCACATATACCTCGGCTGGTTATCAAGGTGTTTAAAGCGGAAGTATCGGTATCAGGGCTGAGATTGGACAGAGAATCAAAATCGTACCAAATATTATTACAAACCCAATCATGTATAGCCAGGGCTTTTTCATAAGGGTCACTTAATCCGCCGGCTATTTGTTTAGCTAAAGCCTGTATTTCAGGAGCTTTGCTTTGCACATTTATGGAAGCCAGCGTGTAAAAGGCCAAGGCATTGCTGTCGGTTCGTTTAGAATAAAAAATATTATTGTTATTGGCAAATGCCGGTGAAACATTGAATGACCATTTACCAGCAGTTCTGTTCATGGGAATATCGTGTTTATACACTATAGAGGAATAAGTGTTGGAGTTGCCGCTGTTACTATATATTGCCAAATAATAAGTGCCGTCCGCCAAATAATCTGTGGAAAAGTCAGCTGCCAGAAGCCCGCCTTGCTGTTGGCGTCGGGATACTTTTTGGTATATTTCATTGTCCTTGAAATCCGATAAAATAAGCATTATAGAAGTATATACCTGGTCAGAGGGGACAAAAACAGTTATCCGGTCGCTGCTGGCTCTGATTTCCAATCCTAATTCAGGGTTATATGACAGCTTTAAAGTGGGAATTTCCTCTTGGGTATAAACTACTTGTTCCGCAGTTTTTATGGCGTTGCTGTCATCAAAAAACAGCCCGGAGGTTTCACAGGCCATAAACGTGATTAAAATAGTACATAAAAAAATCTTTATCAATGTTTTCATTGTGTTAAGGCGAATCCCTTTCCTGATGATTAAATTAAGAACCCGTATTCATAGGCGTTTAAGCAACGTATGAGCGTGAGAGATTTTGACAACAGCCTCGGCGGACGCGATGGAAATCCCGTAATCCTTGCTCAGGCGGCGGTAGCTGTTAAGCCAGTTGAACGTACGCTCAACTACCCAGCGCCAAGAAAGTTTTTCCCATTCGTGCGGCTTGGTTTTCTCAGAAATGCCAACGCCCAAGCCAAATATTTTATCGATATCAAGCATGAAAGTACCACGATAACCCCCGGTCAGCACAGAATTTTTTATGCTCGGATAGCGCCCGCCCCCAAGCCGTCAAAATAAAAAAACACAGGTGTTTTTCATCATTAACAGTTAATCCGTGTTAATTCATTATAGCATAAGCCGGAATATTTGCCACAGAGCTATTTATTTTAAATGTCGTTACGCGCGGAAA
>JAISWS010000197.1 GCA_031270725.1 Syntrophomonadaceae bacterium
AACAGAAGCCCGTTTGTTTTTGTACGGCTCTTTGGAAGATATGAGCCTTCCGGAAGAATTGCCGGGGGTGGCAGAAGCGGCGCGGCTGATAAAAGAGGCGGGCGCCGGCGGCCAAAAGATTGTAGTGTACGGAGATTATGACGTAGACGGTGTTTGCAGTGTTTTTATTTTGCTTAAAACTTTAAAATTTCTAGGCATACAGGGTGATTATTATATACCTGACCGCTTTGACGAAGGTTACGGCTTAAATGAACCGGCGGTACGGAAACTGGCCGCGGCCGGTTATGATTTATTAATAACCGTAGACTGTGGAATTACTTCGGTAACCGAGGTTGAACTGGCCCGCGCGTTAGGTATGAAAATTATAATTACGGACCACCATAACCTGCGGGAAACTTTGCCTCCCGCGCAGGTATTGGTTAACCCGAAACTACAGGCAACTCAAACGTGGAATTATTATCTGGCCGGTGCGGGAGTGGCGTTAAAACTGGCGCAAATGCTGCTGAGCGAGAATCCGGAAATGAACATGGAATGTTTCCTGGATGTGGCGGCATTAGCTACTATTGCCGACATAGTGCCGCTTACAGGGGAAAACAGGATTATTGCCAAACAGGGATTGAGCAGGATGAAGCACAGCGCCTGGCCGGGGTTAAGGGCTTTGCTGAATAAAAAAGCTCTTGCTGACAAAGAAATTGATATAAAAGATGTGGGGTTCGGGCTGGCTCCCTGTATCAACGCGGCCGGCCGGCTGCGGCACGCTAATTTGGCCCTGGAACTGCTGCTGGCTGAAGATGAACAGGAGGCGCTCTTAAAAGCGGACGGATTAGTGGCTATGAACGAATTGAGAAAACAAATAGAAAATAATATATATTTACAGGCTTTTGATATTATAAATATGAAACCGGAAGTACTGGACGGCGAAATAATGATTTTAGACAGCGAGGCTTGGCATCACGGGGTGTTTGGAATTACCGCCTCCCGATTATCAAAAATGACCGGTAAGGCGGTTATTCTGATATCGTGGGAAGGTGAAAGAGGGCGCGGCACAGCCCGCAGCAGAAAAGGGCTGGACATTTTTGCCGCTATCAATGAAGGCAGCGCTTTTTTACAGCGTTTTGGAGGGCATAAGCTGGCAGCGGGCTTTGTTATCGAGAAAAAACATTACGCGCTTTTTACCGAAGCTGTTAAGCGCTGGGCGGAAAAGCCGGAAAATATCATTCCGGATGAAGATGCGGCCGGTTTTCAAATCGACGCGTCCGTTGAAACGGAACAGATAAACGAAAGCCTGTTCAGGGACTTAAATATGATAAAGCCGTTCAGTGAAAATAATCCGGAACCTGTATTTGCCGTAAGGCAAGAAAAAATAGTTTATCCGGAATTAGTGGGCAAAGCCAAAGAGCACTTCAAATTTAAATTAAGCGGCCATATGATTGATTGCGTGTCTTTTAACCAAGCGGGGCTGATATCGCTTCCTTTGTCAGCGTGTTATCATGATTTGGCCGTTAATATCCGGAAAAACCATTATTACCAGCGGGAAAGGACGCAGCTGCATGTTTTGGATTTAAAACCCACTTGGATGCCCGACCACGCGGAAAAAATCCACGATGATCCCATATTTGGCATGTTGGAAAATATAAACGCCGGGCTGCTTCATGGAAAGCCGGCAGCGCTGATTTTCCCTTCTTTAAAGATGTTGTGGAAATACAAGCAAATGCTGGAAAGCTTTTTCCTTCCTTCTGTAATACTTGAGCTTCATGGAAAAACAATTCCTCCTCAATTATTAAACAATTTGGGGAAATTTAAAAACAAATTAGGGTATATATTTTTAATAAGCGATGTTTTCTGGCGGGAGAGTATTTTAAAGACGGATATAAACATATCGGAAGCTGATTATTATTTACATAATTTTGCCGGGGCTCCGCCGGCAGTTTTGGAGCGGATCGTCTGGCGGAAACATGCCGCATTGACGGATGGACCGCAAAACGGTATAGTTTATTTAAATCGTCCGTCCACGCTGCGGCGCTTAAAGGATGAAAATCCGCGGGCGATACTTGATTCAGGCCTGGATGACCCTAAGTCTCATTATCAGCGGCAACGGGCGTTCCGTCAAAACCGAAGCGGCCTTTTGCTGACCGACGGCTGTTTATTACCGGACATTTTTGGCTATCCAGGAGATGCCGGAACTCTGTATTGTGCCGATCCTCCATTTGATAAAAGCGAGTTGTTTCTGATGTTGTCCGCGGATAAGCAAAACAAACGCTCAATACCGGTTGAGGTTTTGTTTGACCGTGAAGCGCTGGAATTTAACAGTGATTTTTTACAAAAACAGTGTCCGGAGGAAAAAGATGTCCGCGCCATATGGGAAGGGCTTAATTTAATGCGCCGCCCGGCGATTACTTTTGAAAAACAACAGCTGCTGGTATATTGCCCTCAGGTTTTACAAAGGCCGGTAAAATGGCTGGAAATAATTAACATCATGAAAATATTGGAAGAATTAAACTTGTGTCTGTGCGCAAAAAAAGGTAATATTATTGAAATAAAGCTAAAACAACCGCGTGATCATTATTTTAATGTTAATGATTCTTATTATTTCCAAGAACTTTTGGCAGAAATAGCAGGTTACAATTTTATTAAAAAAGAAATCTTACATTATTTGAATTGGTGATTTTTATGGGGCCTGAAGAGTTATTAAAAAAAATCAGAATTTACGACGATAAAGCTGATACAGCCTTGGTTGAAAAAGCGTACCTTTACGCGGAAAGAGCGCATGCGGGGCAAACCCGTATTTCAGGCGACCCTTATATAATCCACCCTTTAGAAGTCGCCGTGATACTGGCCGATATAGAAATGGACGTATCGGCGATTTGCGCGGCTTTGCTCCACGACGTGGTTGAAGACACGACGGTCAGCTATGAAAACATATTACAAGACTTCGATGAAGAAATAGCGACATTGGTAGAGGGTCTGACCAAATTAAATAAAATTAATTTTAAATCCAGGGAAGAAGCTCAGGCGGAAAATATCAGGAAAATGCTCATTGCCATGGCTAAAGATATCAGGGTCATTTTAATAAAACTGGCCGACCGCTTACACAATATGAGAACCTTGAATTTCCAGTCGGAAGCCAAACAAAAAGAAATAGCACAGGAAACCCTGGAAATATACGCTCCTTTAGCTCATCGCTTAGGAGTTTTCAAATTTAAGTGGGAATTGGAAGATTTGGCGTTCGCTTATTTAAATCCGGAGGTTTATTTTGAAATAGCGCGGCGGCTCAAACAGAAACGGCGGGAAAGGGAAGAATATGTTAACGATTTGATAGAACAAATCCGTCAGGGTTTAAAACAGATTGATATTGAAGCCGATATCCACGGGCGCCCTAAAAACATCTACAGTATTTATAAAAAAATGGTCAAACAGGATAAAGATATAGATGAAATATATGATAAAATAGCTATTCGGGTGTTAGTGGCGGATGTGCAAAGCTGTTACGGTATTTTGGGGATTATCCACACTATGTGGAAACCTTTGCCCGGACGTTTCAAAGATTATATAGCCACTCCCAAGCCCAATATGTACCAATCTCTGCACACCACTCTTATCGGTAAGGGCGGAGAACCGTTCGAAGTGCAAATCCGCACTTTTGAAATGCACCGTTTGGCCGAATCAGGTATAGCCGCCCATTGGCGCTATAAAGAAGGCGTCAGCGAAGTTAACTCCAAAGTGGATGAAAAATTATATTGGCTGCGGCAGATTCTGGAATGGCAGCAGGATATTAAAGATACCAAAGAATTTATGGAGTCGTTAAAAATAGATTTATATGATGATACTGTTTTCGTGTTTACCCCTAAGGGCTCTATTGTGGAAATGCCTAAAGGCTCGTGCCCGGTTGATTTTGCTTACCGTATCCATACCGAGGTTGGCCATAGATGTACCGGCGCTAAAGTTAACGGCCGTATAGTTCCTTTAGATTATATTCTTGAAAACGGCAACATTGTAGAAATCAACACCAGTAAAAATTCCCCCGGCCCTACTTACGGATGGTTGAATTTTGTCCGTACTTCTTCCGCGAAAAACAAAATCCGCCAATGGTTCAACAGGGAGAAACGGCAGGGGAACCTCATCAAAGGGCATGACGCCATAGAAAAAGAGCTGCGCAAAAGGCATCTGAACATAAAAGAATTTTTCAAATCTAACCGTATGCAAGATGTCGGGCGTAAATTCGGCTATAACACCGCTGATGACCTGTTAGTAGGGATAGGGGACGGTTTTTTGACCGCCAATCAGGTTATTAACAGGCATCAGGAAATGTTTTTCCCTAACGCCACTAATGTGGATGAAATAATTACCGCTTCTTCCGGCGTGCGCGATACGCCGAAAGAAGGGACTTCTTTAAGGGTCGTCGGAATCGATGACGTTACCATACGGCTGGCCCGCTGCTGCAATCCCTTGCCGGGTGACCCTATATTGGGGTATATAACCCGCGGGCGGGGCGTATCCGCACATCGCAAAGACTGCCCTAATATGTTAAACTATTTAAAAAATGAAAAGGAACGCATTTTGGAAGTGGAATGGGTCAACAACCAAAAAGGTACTTATGTGGTAGAAGTGGAAATTTCCGCTTTGGATCGTCCCCGTTTAACTTATGATGTTTTGAATGAATTTGCCGAAGCCAAAATCAGGGTAAATTCTGTTTTTTCACGGATTACCAAGCATAATCACGCTTTGATGAACGTAAAATTGGAAATTAACGATTTGGAAAGGCTCCAAGCTGTGCTGCACCGTATACAGAGGGTCAGCGAAGTCGAAGGGGTAAGGCGGGTGGTGCCGGGCGATCACAGGGAGGATATATAAAATGCGGGCAGTGGTGCAGCGTGTTCAAAACAGCAGCATAATAGTAAAAGAGCGGCTTATAGCCTCGATAGGACCAGGATTGACAGTATTGCTCGGCATCAGGAAAGGCGACCGGGAAACAGACGTCATTTATATCATGGATAAAATAATGCAATTAAGAATATTTCCCGATAATGAAGGGAAAATGAATTGGTCTTTAATGGATATAGACGGAGAAATATTACTGATAAGCCAGTTTACTTTGTACGCCGACGCGCGTAAAGGGAGGCGCCCCGGTTTCAGCGCGGCGGAAGAGCCGGATCAGGCCTTGGCGCTGTTTGAGCGGGCGGTAAATCATGTCAGGCAAACCGGCTTAAAAATTAAAACCGGAGTTTTCGGAGCGGATATGCTGGTCAACATTGAAAATAACGGGCCTTGTACCATACTATTAGACAGTGAAAAAATTTTTTAGGAGTGATTGTACATGATATTGAAAGAACTGGTATTAACCGCTATGGCGGAAAACTGCTATATTGTCGCTTGTGAGGAAACCAAAGAAGCGGCGGTAATTGATCCGGGCGGCAACGCTCAAACTATTCTCAGGGCTTTGCAAGATGATGATTTGAAGGCCGTTTATATCATCAATACCCATGGGCATACTGATCACATAGGGGCTAACAGAGAAGTGAAAGCCGCGACCGGCGCGGATATTTTAATCCACGAAGCCGACGCCAAAATGCTGGTGAACGCTGTTTCCAATTTTTCTTTTTTTACCGGGGCCAATATAATCAGCCCGGCGGCCAGCCGTTTGCTGAAAGACGGAGATACCATAAAAATAGGCAGCACGGTCGAACTCGAAGTTATTCATACTCCAGGCCATACTTTGGGCGGCATATGTTTGAAAAGCGGCAATATAATATTTGTAGGAGATACCTTGTTTAACGGCTCTATTGGCCGAACGGATTTTCCGGGCGGTTCTTATAATGATATCATACAAAGCATTAAAACGCGGCTGTTATGTTTTAGCGATGACACCATATGTTATCCGGGACACGGCCCGTCTACCACTATTGGTTTCGAAAGAAAGTATAATCCTTTTTTAATATAGT
>JAISWS010000224.1 GCA_031270725.1 Syntrophomonadaceae bacterium
TGGACCGGTTGATCTTCAAATGCGAAATCTTCAACCTGACTGGGGAGGGGTATCGGATCACCCACAGGCAAACGATTCTAAAGAAGGAGCAAAGGTCGGTTGTTTAAAACAAAATGGGCACGATTAACATATTGTGGTATTTAGCGGGCAAAAAAGTGGCTCAACCTTAATGGCCGAAATTGGCTCAAATCTATTGACCGCTGACACCGTCTTTTTAAGGACGCCGCGTTCGCGGTAAATGCCCTTAATATTTATAATTGCTGTATAAATAACTGTCATTTACTGCCGGAAGGTTTCTTTTCTTTCAGAATTAGATTGTAGAAATGTTTCAGGGTAGTAAGCATATCGTTGCCTTTAAAAAAAGCTTTTTCTCCATCTATGCCCATCATATTAGCGCTTCCCCAATAGTAGACTATAGCCGCGTGCGTCTTGGCCACCAGGTCACTGTCAACCGGTTCTATAAGGTTTTTTTCATTAAGAATATCAAATATCTCCCGGACATACTGTTCATTGCGGATAAAAAAGTTATCGATAACATATTTCTTTACCACCTCGTTGCGATACTTCTCATGCATGATAATGTAATATATTTTAAGATATTTTTCCGACTGGTAGGCGGGAAATTTGAAAGACATGCAATCCAACAGGTTATCAACCGTAACGGCGTGTAAAAATTTTTGGAAAGTTGGTGAATTATGTTGATGGAAATGCTCGTCTGAAATAAACTCGGAATACATATTAATAATGCATATTAAAAGCTCCTGTTTTGAAGGAAAATGATTATAAAGGGAGCTGACTTTTATCCCTACCATTTCCGCGAGTTCCCTAAGGCTGGTTTCTTCATAACCTTTAGAAGCAAATAAATCCATAGCGCAGTCGATTATTATTTCTTTGGTATTCTTTTTCTGTTTCAAGACGTACCTCCTTTTTCAGCGGATTATTTTTTGTAAATTTAAGCGAGCCGTTAATATTAAGCACATAGTAGCCAGTGACATCTAAAATTTTACAAAATAGGACAGCCTTTACCCGCCGCGCCCTCCTTCAGGGAGGCCGTTGCTGCGTCGCCCCGCTCCTCGCGACGACGCAGAGACATATCCTGTATAGATTTAGCTGTTACAGCCTAATAGTATGTTTATTACAATAAGCGCATCGACCATATTTTCTTTTGCCTTAAAGTACTTAAAAAAATATTGCTATTTCCCGGTAGGAATTATTAATTGAAAAAGCATAGTTACGCCTTTATACCATTCTTGCCATGTAACCGGATTGCTGGAATGATTTCTAATTGCCGCACTATAACAGAAATTACTGAGCAGAACTACAAACGCTTCAACATCAAGAGGTTCAATTCTTCCCAGTTCCAGCATATGTTCCAAAATAGGTTTAGTATAGTTTACAGGTAAATTAAAAATACAATTTTGTAAAATTTCCGCGCTTCTGGGGTTATTGCGGTTACCGAATGTTGCTATTATTAATATTTTATCCATCATTTCCTGAATATCAGGTGAATAATGGAAATTGGTTCCCATTAATACTTCCAATGGCGGGTCGGTCTCTGCTCTTTTTAAAAAAGAATTTAAATCCGGAAGAACTGCTTGCTGCTCTTCCATGAACATGTCATATATAGCTTCAATTATGTCAGCTTTAGCTTTAAAATGATTATAAATTGACGCTGGTTTAATTCCCACCAGCTTAGCGATATCTCTTAAAGAAGTTGTGTCATAACCATTTTCAGCAAAAAGATCCACTGCTACGTTTATTATTTTTTGCCTTGTACTATTTTCAGAATTCAATATCAAATCTCCCGAATGTAACGTTTATTATCTCAATTTTTTGAAAAATCCAATCCGCATATTAAAAAACATACAGACATATGAACCAGTTAATATCAACAAGCCGCGACCAATTATTTCCATTACATTTACATTTTACAGGAAAACAAGTATAAAAATCCTTTTTATAATTATGCTGAAAAATCCCCTTCCCTTATCGTTATGTGTGTTTTTCTATTAAATTTGAAGTTATCTCGCTCTTTTTGTAATTATACTTTTTTAATGGCCTGTGTTCAACATTCTTGACAAATTTGTTATTTATATTTTTTATTAATTGCAATTCCTTGTCTGTCAGTTAATATTTTTACATGATACCTTTTTAGCGATTAAATTTAAACATAAAAAAACCGTTCAAACAATGGCAGGGAAAACGGACCCCGTTTTTTACCGGCCAGCCGGACGCGGCTCAAACTAATTTGAATTACACATAAGCTTTTTTATTAATTCGCCAGGCGGGGTAAGTTTGCGGCGCTCCATTGAAAACGCTTCTGGGCAAACTTTTTAAAATGTTAAGAAAATTGTTTTCTCTCAGCCCTTTTTTATATTACACCGTCAGGACGAAGGCTGACAGGCGTCGCCGCAGGAAAAGCGCGCGTAGTAACAAACTGCAGCATGCTGGGAACGCGCTATGTTCATTATTATTTACAGTCTCTTGTACAAAGAGTACAGTAAAAATAAGCGTATGAAACTTTCGCAATTATTTATACAAATATACCGCTGAAAAATCATTTAAATTTAAAAGGGGCCATGTTTATTTCCCGATGGTTTTATTTCTTAAATATAATATTCATCCGCGCCTACATTTTGATAATTATCCAAAATATCCTGTAACGTAATACTGTCTAAATATTCGGCTATGACATTGCTTAAACCCTGCCAGATAGGCAAAGTTCTACAACTGCCGCTGCGTTCGCATTGATTAGGGTCATCTTCCAGACAAGCTACCGGGCAAAGTCCCCCTTCCGTAATGCGCAGAATCTGCCCCACTGTGTACTGCGACGGAGCTTGCGCCAGCATGTAGCCTCCCTGGTAACCTCTGTTGGTGCGTAAAATATCCGAACGGTTTAGTAAAGTTACTATTTGCTCCAGATATTTTTTGGAAATCCCCTGCCGTTCCGCGATATCTTTCAGCGCTATGTATCCGTTGTCTTTGTGTTCAGCCAAATCAACCAGCATTCGCAAAGAATATCTTCCTTTTGTAGATATTTTCATAATCATATCACCTATCTTACTTAAATTCATTTTATATTATTATACTATAGGTTTACTATGCCAACAACCTAATTTTATCATTGATGTTATTTTTTGTCAGAACATTGCTGCGTTTTTGATAAAATATAACTATTTACGCCTTGATTGTAAGCGGTTATTTCCCTTTTAGCTGCGTTTAAAACATGTTGTTCATAATATGAGAACATGCGCAATTGATTTTTGCAAATAGTCCATAATTTATAAATTTATTTATTTTATCATTAATGTTACTTTTTATTTAGTGACAAGATGATAATTTTCATTTATAATCATACTATGTCTATAGGTTTTAAACAAGTTAGTTTAAATTAAATTTATCAGATTTTTTTATATTTTAATAACTTATTTAAACAAGCGCGTGAATTACATTATAATTTTGCTGTCTGCAATAAAAAATTTCCACTCCCATAGGCGGCGAAGGCAAAATAAAGTTCGGGAGTGTTTATTCAATGACGGCCGCCGGATATGAAATACGGCAAAAAACACAATTGTCAGCCGCGCAGTACGCTGAAAAGCATATATTATCAAAAATTATGAATGAAAGAAGGTTTTTATTTTGGCTAAAGAAAAAAAATTCAGATTTGAAACTCTGCAAGTACATGCAGGCCAGGAATTTCCAGATCCTACTACTGATTCAAGAGCGGTTCCGATCTACCAGACTACTTCATATGTATTTAAAGACTCCGCCCAAGCCGCGGGCCGTTTTGGGTTAACCGAAGGCGGTAACATATATACCCGGCTGATGAATCCCACTTCCGACGTTTTTGAGCAGCGCATTGCGGCTTTAGAGGGCGGCGCAGGCGCTTTGGCTACCGCATCCGGAGCTGCCGCGGTTACTTACGCTATCGAAAACATCGCCAAAAGCGGCGACCACATTGTGTCAGACAACGCTATTTACGGCGGGACCTACAATCTTTTTGCCAATACTTTTAATGATATCAATATCGCAACTACTTTTGTAGACGGAGGGTCTCCGAGCAATTTTGAGAACGCTATCCAAAATAATACTAAAGCTATCTTTATTGAAACACTCGGCAACCCTAACTCTACTATTGTTGACATCGACGCTGTGGCTAATTTAGCGCATAAACACGGTATCCCTTTAATCGTTGACAATACGTTCGCAACTCCTTACTTGCTGAGGCCAATCGAGCATGGCGCCGACGTTATCGTCCATTCCGCCACTAAATACATAGGCGGGCATGGTACTTCTATCGGCGGTGTTATTGTTGACAGCGGAAAATTCGATTGGGCCCGGAATGATAAATTCCCTGGACTTTCAAAGCCTAATCCCAGTTATCACGGAATAATATTTACTGAAGCTGTGGGAGCTTTAGCCTACATTCTTAAAATAAGAACCACGCTTATGAGGGATACCGGCGCGGTTTTAAGCCCGTTCCATTCCTTCTTGTTTTTGCAAGGGCTGGAAACTCTTTCTTTGCGCGTTGAACGGCACGTCGAAAATACTCTTAAAGTGCTGGACTACCTGGCGGCCCATCCTAAAGTAGAAAAAGTTAATCATCCGGCTTTGCCGGGCCACAGGGATAATGCTTTGTATAAAAAATATTTTCCTAATGGAGGCGGGTCTATATTTACTTTTGAAATTAAAGGAGGAGCCAAAGAAGCCAGAGAATTTATAGATCATTTGGAATTATTTTCCTTGTTGGCCAATGTGGCTGATGTTAAATCACTGGTTATTCATCCTGCTTCCACCACTCATTCGCAAATGGCTGAAGAGGAACTCTTGGAATCAGGGATAAAACCCAACACGGTTCGTTTATCTATCGGAACCGAGCATATAGATGACATAATCGGAGATTTAGAACAAGCTTTCAAAGCTATTTAATTTTTTGAGAGCGGGGATGTAATATTAATATATAGATGGTGGCGTTTCATATGCCATATATTGCGTGTTTTTTGAGATCTGACCACTATATATAGTACTATACATATTTAGTTTAGCTCATTGTTCTATATAATTTGTCAGTGTACACATAATCTCCTCTGGCCGCTGTATGGTGTGCCTGCCGGACGTTTATCATGCATACTTCTGAATAAACAAGAGGTGTAATTGAAATATACCTCTTGTTTGCGTTATTATAAAAAATAAACACTTCAAATGAATGTGAATGAGAGACGTTTAATATGAAAAATAATCCTCGCGTACTGATTGCTATGAGCGGAGGGGTTGATAGTTCCACTGCCGCTATGCTTTTAATTCAGCAAGGTTTTGAGTGCGCCGGCGCTATGATGAAGCTATTCGAAAACTACGATGTCGGCGTTTGTTCAGATAAAAGCTGCTGTTCGCTGGACGACGCCGAAGACGCTCGTACCATAGCCTTGAAGCTGGGGATCCCTTTTTATATATTTAACTTTGCCGCCGAATTCAAAAAGCAAGTTATGGAGCCGTTCGTTTCTTATTACCTCAACGGTAAAACTCCTAATCCCTGCATTGAATGCAACCGTCACTTAAAATTTGAAAATTTTCTTACGCGAGCTTCCTTAATGGGTTATGATTACATGGCTACCGGCCATTATGCCCGAATTACTCAGGATCCCATCAGTAAAAGATATTTGCTGAAAAAAGGTGTTGACGCGTATAAAGATCAAAGCTATGTGTTATACTCCATGCAGCAGGAACAGCTCGCCCATACCCTGTTTCCGCTGGGAGAGCTGCGTAAAGAGCAAGTTAGGGAGCTTGCCTATAATAATAATTTCATAAATTACCATAAACAAGACAGCCAGGACATTTGTTTTGTCAGGGACGGCAATTATGCGAATTTTATAGAAACTTACACCGGGCAGCTTTTGAAAAAAGGCCGTTTCACAGATACTTCCGGTCATAATTTAGGCGAACACAAAGGCATCGGGCACTATACCGTCGGTCAGCGCAAAGGTTTGGGGCTGGCAATGCCGTTTCCCGTATATGTATGTTCAATCAACGCTGAAACTAATACGGTAACGGTGGGGCAAGAACGTGAACTCTACTCTAAAATTCTGACCGCCGGCAACATTAATTTAATTCCCCTGCCGCATATTGACACTTCTTTACGAGTCAAAGCCAAGCTGCGGTACAAACATCAGGAGCAGCCTGCAACTGTCCGGCAGCTTGACGCTGATCTTATCAGAGTAGAGTTTGACCAGCCCCAAAGGGCCATAACCAAAGGGCAAGCCGTGGTATTGTATGATGAAGATTTGGTAATAGGCGGAGGGACTATTTTATAATCTACGCCTGTGCCCTTATTTAATTATTAAAAACGTATAAATTAGACAAATATCTTTCGCCTGTATCCGGTAAAACAGTAACAATGACCTTTCCCTGGTTTTCAGTACGCCGTGCTATTTGTGTAGCCGCCCAGACGGCGGCCCCTGAAGAAATACCTAGTAACAAGCCTTCCAAGCGGGCTAAAGCACGGCTGGTTTCAAAAGCGTCTTCGTTGGATACGGGTACTATTTCATCATAAATAGAAGTATTCAGAATTTCCGGCACAAAGCCGGCGCCAAGTCCTTGAATCTTATGGGGGCCTGCTTCTCCGGTAGAGAGTATCGGTGAAGAAGCCGGTTCCACCGCCACCACTTTTATCTGCGGGTTTTGTTCTTTTAAATACTCTCCTACCCCGGTAATAGTACCGCCGGTCCCGATTCCGGCGATAAAAATATCAATTTCGCCTTCGCAATCTTGCCATATTTCCGGTCCTGTAGTAGCTTTATGGACATTAGGGTTCGCAGCATTGGTGAATTGACTGGGAATAAAACTGTTCGGGGTTTTTTCAGCTAATTCGTTAGCTTGAGCTATGGCGCCCTTCATGCCTTTTATTCCTTCAGTCAGCACTAATTCCGCTCCATACGCTTTTAACAGGTTCCTGCGCTCCAACGTCATCGTTTCCGGCATGGTCAATATAACTTTGTATCCCCGGGCCGCTGCCACAAAAGCCAATCCTATCCCTGTATTCCCGCTGGTCGGCTCTATAATAACCGAATTAGAGTTTAAAAGCCCTTTTTCTTCCGCGTCATCAAGCATTGCTTTGGCGATGCGGTCCTTAACGCTTCCAGCCGGATTATAACATTCCAGTTTACCGAGCAAAACAGCATTAAGATTCAGTGCTTTTTCATAATTGCTCAATTCAACTAAAGGGGTATTTCCTACTAAATCAGTAACTTTTCTAAAAATATTCACATTATCCGCTCCTTTCAAAAAGCTCATTTTTAACGTGCCCGAAACAATATCGTGCTGGTTTTCTGATTTTTAGAGTAACCTTTATTTTTTTCTGTAAATCACCATTTTATTATATCCTATTTCCTCTAAACCTACTATAAAAATATGTTTTGCTATGTATGTTGGCAATTTTTTGTCAAGTTCATTTTTGTTATTTTAAACCTGTGTTAAAATCAGTATTGATAAAGAAAAGGAAAGTGTAGTATAATAACAATAACCTATTAAAACCATGTATTTAATATACTTTATTATAAATGTGCTTTATACTAAATAAAAAGTGTCCGCAGGGTCTTTTTTATTAGCCCTGCGTAAATTATATGTCCCCGGATTTAACTTTATTTTGGAGGTGTAAATGTTGCCTGATATAGACAGAGAAGAAGCGTGGAAAATTCTGAATGATTATAACAAAGACGCCTTTCATTTAAAACATGCTCAAATAATGGAAAAAGTTATGCGCTATTTCGCTGATGAACTTGGTTTCAGTCAAGAAGCTGATTTTTGGGCTTTAGTTGGACTTCTGCATGATTTGGATTTTGAAATGTTTCCGGAACAGCACTGCGTTAAACAGCAGGAAATTATGCAAAATTTAGGATTAGATAAAAAGCTTATACGGGCTACAGTCAGCCACGGTTATGCTTTGACTGTGGATATTAAACCGGAACATATGATGGAAAAAATACTTTATGCTACTGATGAATTGACCGGGCTTATCGGAGCGGTCGCTATTATGAGGCCTTCTAAAAGCGTCATGGATTTAGAATTGAGATCCGTTAAAAAAAAGTATAAAAATCCTAATTTTGCAGCCGGCTGTTCCAGAGAAGTAATCGAGCGGGGAGCCGAAATGCTGGGCTGGGATTTAGACGAACTCATCACCAGAACTATTCAAGCAATGAGGAGCTGTGAAACCGATGTTTAAAGTTTTTAGCCTGGAAAAGGGGATATAAATTATGAACATTTATGAAAAATATAACCGTTTGAAATTATATCTTTCCCAGCTTGATAATGTGGTGATTGCTTTTTCCGGCGGGGTTGATTCTACTTTTTTGCTTAAAACGGCTCATGACCTTTTAGGTGACAAGGCCGTTGCCGTAACTGCCCGTTCACAATCTTTTCCCCAGCGGGAATTGGACGAAACGGTTAATTTTTGTGAAAAAGAAAATATCCGGCACATTATATGTGAATCCGAAGAGCTGTCTATAGAAGGGTTTGCTGTAAATCCACCTAATCGCTGCTACTTATGTAAAAATGAGCTGTACACCAAAATTTGGGGAATAGCCCGAAACCTTGGCATAAAGAATGTGGCTGAAGGTTCCAATATCGACGATACAGGCGACTACCGTCCAGGGTTAACAGCCATTAAGGAACAAAATGTAAAAAGCCCTTTGCGAGACGCCCGGCTTTCTAAAGAAGAAATCCGTATTTTATCTAAAGAACTTGGACTTAATACATGGAACAAGCAGTCCTTTGCATGTTTGTTTTCCCGTATTCCTTATGGAACCTTAATTACCCATGAAATTATTACCATGATTGACAAATCGGAGCAGTATTTATTAGACTTGGGCTTTCATCAAGTCCGCGTACGCTGTCACGGTAACTTAGCACGTATCGAAACTGACGCCAAAGGGCTTGGGATTTTAACTGATCCTACCCTTAGAGAAAAAATTTATACAAAGTTTAAACAACTGGGTTTTACCTATATAACTATTGATTTATTAGGCTACCGAACCGGGAGTATGAATGAGGTTTTAAATATATAGTTTCATAAGCAACCATATTTCTGAAACAGTTTTCCGTATGTTATTTACACAGAGGTCGTGTTTTGGATTTTTGACGAAGATGAATAAATTGATAACCATATAGTTTATAACCTGAAAGGAGTTTGTTATGAAGCATATAGTTGCCATTGCCACTGTAGACGGGAAAACCATTTATCAACATTTTGGCCATGCTGAAGTGTTTCAAGTCGTTTCCATTTCCGATAAAGATTACACTTATGTTGAAAGCAGAAAAACCACTCCTTCCTGCCAGGATTTTCAACATAGTCAAGATGCTTTTGAGCAAGTTATATCCGTACTTCATGATTGTGAAGCTATATTTGTAGGGAAAATAGGCCCCGGAGCTGCCGCGAGAGTGGTTAGCAGCGGTAAACGGGTATTTGAAACCCCCGGGCTGGTAGATGACGTTTTGCGGCAAGTCATTGAACAGCATCTGCTGGACTAAGAACCCGTATTCACAGGCGTTTAAGCAACGTGTGCGCGTGAGGCAAACCGTTAGTATCTACAGCCAGTGCCGCCGTTTCCGGCTTCATTGACCGCTGACGCAGTTCTCCCCTCTTTCCCTAATAAATGCTAAAAATGTCCCAAACAGGTAAGGCTTGATTTTGATTTTATCATCCGTCTTGACATATAAATCTATTTGTTTCATAATGAGCGTCTTTTTCGCGGGTGAATTGCCGCCGTCAAACGCGATTTCAATGCTGAGCGCGTTAAAATCAAGGTCTCCTCAAAAATGAGCATACCCCTCTAAAGTCCTGAGTTTGGGGAACGAAGGGTGATTTTTGACAGCTCGGAAATTTTTGTTATATAGTTTAAGGGAGGAATGTGACAGGGGAAGCAGAGTGATAAAATGCCGCAAATTGCCACAGCTCTAAAACCTATATACAACAAAAAGGCTTTTGCGCCGCCTGCCGTATCTAAACGGCCATTTTGTTCCATTGAACTGTTCGCGGGGGCGGGGGGGCTTGCCCTTGGTATCGAAAAAGCGGGGTTTGATACGCTCGCGTTGATCGAGCTTGACAAAGACGCCGCCGCGACGCTTCGCGCGAACCGTCCGGAATGGAATGTAATCCATGACGATATAGCTAATATTTCCAAACTTGATTTGCCCAAAGTTTTTGGCCTGGCTGCCGGGGGGCTTGATTTGCTTTCTGGCGGAGCGCCGTGCCAATCGTTTTCGTATGCGGGCAAGCGGCTGGGCTTGGAGGATACGCGGGGGACGTTGTTTTACCATTTCGCCGTTTTTCTGCGGAAGCTAAAGCCAAAGGTATTCCTGTTTGAGAATGTGCGGGGGCTGCTGACACATAACGGCGGGCGTACTTATCAGACTATACTTGATATATTTGAGGGGTCAGGGTATGTAATCCAAAAGCGGGTGCTTAACGCCTGGGATTATGGCGTTGCCCAAAAACGGGAACGGCTGATTACTATCGGCGTCCGCGAAGATTTGGCGGGGGAAATTAAAATCGGTTTCCCGTTGCCCTATGATTATAAGCCTGTATTGCGCGATGTCTTAAAAGATGTGCCCGCAAGCGATGGCGCGGAATATTCGGAATATAAGCGGGATATTTTCAAGCTGGTGCCGCCTGGCGGGTATTGGCGCGATATCCCCGCCGATATAGCAAAAGCGTATATGAAAAGCTGTTGGGACATGGGCGGCGGGCGTACCGGCATACTGCGGCGGATGAGCCTTGACGAGCCTTCATTGGCGGTTTTGACTTCCCCGTCGCAAAAACAGACGGAGCGCTGCCATCCGTTAGAGCCGCGCCCGTTTAATATCCGGGAGAACGCCCGGATACAGTGCTTCCCTGACGGATGGTCGTTTTGCGGCAGCGTAGGGAGCCAGTATAAGCAGGTCGGGAATGCCGTGCCGGTAAATCTCGCGTTTGAGATTGCGAGGGAAATTTATAAGGGCTTAGAGGGTGCGCAATGCCAAAGTTAAATTTTATTTCGGACGAGGATTTCAAGGAACACGTCGGGCTGACAATCAAACAGTACGGGGCAAAACTTGTGCCGTATGGCTTGAAAAAATTCAATAGCAACCTAATCGACCCGATAAAACTTGTTTTCGATAAGATTGTCTATAGAAGCTCCTGGGAGGAAATAGTTAAAAACGAGATTTACCGCCAGCGCGATAAATCGAACAATAATGATATCGGCTATTTCCATCAGCGGATTTTCCAATATATCGCGGGCTGCACTGTCCCCGCCGCCGGATGGGATGTTGTGTTCGCCCCCGGGAATGGGGTGGTGTTGCCGGAAGCAGGCAAGGTGCGGACCATTTATGCCGAGATGAAAAATAAGCACAACACTATGAACAGCGCGGCGGGCGGGAAAACTTACATGAAGATGCAGGGGCAGCTATTGTCCGACGATGACTGCGCGTGTTTTCTCGTAGAAGTGGTTGCGAAAAAGTCGCAAAATAAAACTTGGGAAGTGACTGTCGATAAGGCAAGGCAAAAGCATAAGCGTATCCGCCGCGTCAGCATTGACGAGTTTTATAGTATCGTAACGGGGCAAGCCGACGCTTTTTATCAGATGTGCATAGCATTGCCATCCGTTATTGAAGATGTTGTGGCAAGCGCTGCCGCCGCGACGGTTCCGGTAGATACTGTTATAGGCGAATTGGAAGCGGCGGCGCAAAAGGGGGAGGGCTCATTTGCCCTCGCGCTCTATATGCTTGGTTTTGGCTCATATATTGGATTTAGCAAGGGCAAGAAGTAGGGGTTATCCTGCAACTTGCTTTTTACAAATTAATAAAAAGTATTGGTTAATTTTTATTAAAACCGCCCTCTTCAGGCGGTTTTTTAATGGCCTTTTTTGAAAGGGGGTGGGAAATGGAGATGGTTACTAAGGGTACGTGGGTTCGCAGTGTTGTGTTGCTGCTGGCGCTAATTAATCAGGTGTTAACAGCGCTGGGGAAAGCGCCGCTGCCGTTCAGCAGCGAGCAGGCGGAGGAGGTTTTCGCGCTGGGGGTCACGATTATTACGGCGGTGGCGGCGTATAACTCAAAAAAGGGCAATTCGTCTTGCACCGACAAGCTCGCTGTGGAGGGTGGTTTCAAGGAAAGCGCTCTCCGGCTGAACAAGTATATTGTTGCCCATACTTCGTGGGGCAAAGAACAGGTCAACGAATGCGCCGCTCTCCTCGAAGAAGTGGCGAAAAAGGCGTGGACAATCCAGCGCGCTCACCGACAGTGAAATTGCCCCATACCGCAAGCAAGACGATGCCGTTCCCCGATATACTATGGAAAATTACGATCAGTTAAACACCTATACTAGAATACTGTTTGAGAAGCTGAATAACCGAATCCTTAACCTCGGCACGTCCGTCAAACAGGGCTTTAAGAAACTGTGTACCGCTTATAAAGCGGATACCAGCTTCGGATGTTGTCATTCGGAAGACCAACTCAGATTGGCAATGAATATGAAATTTACCGATGTTATCGACCCGAAAGGGATATTTAAGAACATTACAGAATTAGGCAGATGGGGCGCTGGCGATGTCGAGGCGTTCTTTGAGAGATTGATGACGTAATGGCAGTTAGAGCAGGCGTTCCAGTTGCAGGAGGTAGAAAAGCGAGTAAATCTGTTTGGCTGAAAGAGAATACGCGTGACATTATTCTCAACGATAGGCCTTTATTTTTGCAGACGCGCCTGGTATACTCCGTTTGCACAAATTAGGGAGCGGTGTTTTGGATACTGTTTGTTGTATTTTGGCGAAAACACACGCTTTTACGTTTCTCCGCTTTTATAATATAAGGACAAAGGTGCCGGCGACTATCAATGCTCCGCCTATTATTTTGGGGGTGTCAACCGGTTCCCCCAAAATCAAAAAGGCCAAAATCATGCTGATGATAATACTGCTCTTGTCTATGGGAACAATTTTTGAGACTTCGCCCATCTGGAGCGCCTTATAAAAAAATAACCAGGAAAACCCGGTCGCGCAGCCGGACAGTGTCAGAAATATCCAGCTTTTTCGAGTTATATCGCTTATTTCGTTCTGCGCGCCTGTTAAAAAAACAATTCCCCAGGCCATGACAATCACGACGATGGTTCGTATAGCCGTTGCCAAATTAGAATTTACGCCGTCTATGCCTATTTTCGCAAAAATGGACGTAAGCGCGGCAAAAACCGCTGACAGTACCGCGTATAGTACCCACATGTTCGCACTTCCTTTCTGTACTCTGCACAATCGTCACCAGTATGCCGCAGTGTCGGAAATATTAAGAGAATCCAGACAACTTAGCATTTCGGAAACAGCCGGATTGAGATTATCTGACCGGTAAACAAGGCAAATATCAATGTAAAAATCGTCGGCATCTATGTCAACGGATACGAAATTTTTTCTGAGCCGTGTAAATTGCCTGGTGCCGATAAAAATTCCGTTGGTTTCTTCCATAGTGATGGGGAGCATATCAATGTACTCCGTATACAAAATGTTTTTTATGTCCAGATCGTGGTACTTTAACAGGGTTCTGACATGAGTTTCATGCTCATCGTCCATTTGCATGAATATGATACGCTCCGCCGACAGGGCTTCCAGTGAAATAAGTTTTTTGGCCGCCAGCGGGTGGGCCGGCGTAACCAGTGCGTACAGACGCTCTCTGCATATAGGCACAAAAACGAAATCGTCGCTGGAGGTGAATTTGGAATGGATTTTCAGGCAAATATCGATGGAGCGGTCCGTCAGTTTCTGGAGGATCTTGTTTGGCTGGCATGGCACTATGGACAGGGTGGTGTCCGCCTTTTGGCGAAACGCTTTTATGATCGCCTCCGCGTAATTCATTCCTATTCCATAGTATAAAACGCCGAAACACAGTTTGTTGACGTAGCCGTTGTTCATTATTTTCAGTTGTTCCGTCAGATTATCGTATCGCGCGAGAATGTCTGTATAGCCTTCGCGTACGGTTTCGCCAAAAGGCGTCAGTTCAACATTATGGGTTGAACGGATCAACAGCGGCACACCGATGTCTTTTTCGATGGAATGGATGTGTCTGGTCAGAGCCGGTTGCGAAATATGCAACTTCTGCGCGGTCGTTGTGTAGTTCAGGCAACCCGCGAGCATGACAAATTCTCGCATATAGTCCAAATTCATTTTGCCGCCTCCCCGCCTGCGCCGACATTTTTCAAAAACATTATAACCGCAACGCGCCTATCTTACAAGAATTTGGTTATGCGTTTATTGCATAACCAAGCGTAAAAACAGTATTTCCATTTAATGCTTTACAGATATATAACAATTATAGTTAGTTAAAATTAACTACACATGCGTATTGACAAAAGGAGCGTAAAAAATGAAAAAGATACTGGCCGGCTTTGCTTTGGCGGTTATATTTTGGAGCCTGTTTTGTCCGGTGGCATCGGCTGCCGGAGAGTACGAATCATGGAATGAAATTGTTGATGATATGGAATATGTTTTGGATGAGGCATACGCGCTGTATTTATCAGGCGACGCGTACTCCGCGAAAAAACAGGTTGATGTCGCGTATTTCAGTTTTTACGAAAAACTCGGTTTCGAGAGGAATGTTATGGCGTATGTTTCCGGTGGCCGGGCCGCGAAAGTAGAATATCAGTTTAGCTTTGTCAAAAAAGCCATGGGCGCCGGCGAAGCGGAAAATGAAATCCGCGGAGCGCTTGACGCTCTGGTTCAGTATTTGCGGGAAGACGCCAACCAGCTGGACGGCAAGAAAGAAAACGCCGCCGCCGTATTCGTTTCATCGCTGCTGATTATTTTACGGGATGGGTTTGAGGCGATTCTTATCGTAAGCGCTATTATCGCTTATCTGATAAAAAGCGACAATAAGGAAAAAGGCGGTGTGGTCTATGGCGGCGTCCTGGCCGCGCTTATTGCCAGCGTCGCTATGGCTATTATTTTCAACATGGTTGTCGGCGCGGGAGGGGAAAATCAGGAGATTGTTGAAGGCGTTACCGTGTTGTTCGCGGTCGCGGTTCTCTTCTATGTGAGCAACTGGATGCTGGGAAAGGCGGATACCGTCGCTTGGAGCGGGTATATTGAAGGCAAAGCGCGAAGCTCTATGGCGGGCGGAAATGTTTTTTCTCTGGCGTTTGCGGCGTTCCTCGCGGTTTTCCGTGAGGGAGCGGAAATCATTCTGTTTTATTGGGCGCTGTTTGCCGATACCAGAACCCATGTCAACATGATATGGGCCGGCCTGATTGTAGGCTGTGCCGCACTGGTCATTATTTACGTCCTGATTCGCGTGCTGAGCGTCCGTTTACCATTGAAGCCGTTTTTTACAGGGACGGGCATACTGCTGTCCGTTATGGCGATTTCTTTTGCCGGCGCGGGAATCAAAAATCTCCAGGCGGGTAATCTTATCGGAGTGACTCCGGTCAATGGTATTTCATCAGTGGACTTGCTGGGAATTTACCCCACGTTGGAAACTCTCGTTCCGCAGGCGGTTTTGCTGTTTATCTTTATAGCGACCTTTGCGCTCCAAATAAAAAGATGGAAAGCGAAGCCGTAGAGCAAAAAACGCCGGACTAAACAAAATATACTGCCAACAGGCCGGTATAGTACAGTCCCTTACGGCACATCCTTTATATTACCGTAGCTCCTTAAACAAAAGTGTCGCGTTTAAATAATTCGAGCGAAGAAAATTGCCTGAGAAAGGCTTTTTCCGGCAAAACCTTGACTATGTTAAAGAAATGTATAAAACTATTTCATAGCAGGAGGTATATTTGATGGCCGAAAAAATTAAAGTGATTATTTGCGGAGCTTTAGGGAAAATGGGCAGAATAACCGCGCAAGCGGTTTATAATGATCCCGAGCTGGAATTGGTAGGGCTGGCGGATATAAACGGCGGCGGCGAATCTTTGGCTCAAATCATAAACGGCGAAATAATTCCGCAAGCTTTGTCTTTAACTGTGGAAAATGATTTGGAAAAATTAATTAACCAGGTATCCGTTGACGTTATAATTGATTTTACCAACCCTCATTCGGTATTTGATAACGCGCGCGCCGCTTTGAAAAACAGTATCGCGGCGGTTATCGGAACCAGCGGGCTAAATGACCTTGAATTAAAACAATTGGAAAAGCTGGCTCTTGAAAATAAAACGGGAATAGCTGTTATTCCTAACTTTGCTATCGGTGCGGTCCTGATGATGAAATTTGCGCAAATGGCGGCTGAATATTTCCCTGATGTGGAAATAATCGAATACCATCATAACCAAAAGATTGACGCTCCTTCCGGAACCGCCCTCAAAACGGCGGAAATGATCAGAGAAATCCGCGGAACGGAAATACCTGAATTAAGGGAAGAAATCGAAAAAATACCCGGGTGCCGCGGGGGAGAACACGAAAAGATCAAAATCCATAGCTTGCGCTTGCCGGGTTTTATAGCTCATCAAGAAGTGATATTCGGAGGTATGGGACAAGGGTTGAAAATACGCCATGATCAATTCGAGCGGACAGGGTTTATGCCCGGCGTTTTGCTGGCTGTCAAAAAAACAGTTAATCTGAGCGGATTAGTGTATGGTATGGACAATTTGTTGTAAAAAGCCGGGAATTAAAATTATCTTTAGAGACCCCCTGTAATTGAAAAAGCGAAATATATTTTGCGTTCAAAGGTTTGCAAATGTCAGTGAACTTGGTTTGCTGGTGTTTGCAAACCTTTTTGGCGTCTGTTCGCACTGCGGGTAATCAGCTTGCCATATTCGCGAAAACGCCTTTGGCATAGTCATTCGGAGGCGTTTAGCGAGAAAAATTATTTTTCTGGCGCTCTGTTTTATTTGACGCAATAACTGAAAAGACAAGCACCACCAGATAATCAAGTTCATATAATGCAACTGTAAGACATTTTATCGGCTTAGAAGGGGGAAAAGACCGTTGAATTCAGTATTGTCAGGCCGAAAGATAGCGGTATTGGGAGGCGATGCCCGCGAATTGATTCTCATTGAGCAGTTGTTGAAAATGGGAGCGGTTCCGGACGTTGCCGGATTCCCTGTAAATATGACGCCTACGGGCGCTCACTGCAGCAGTACGGTGGAAGGCGCCTGTGAAAATGCTGAAGCGGTTATTTTGCCTTTGTCGGGAACCAGTACACACGGGCATATAAAAGCGGTTTACTATCCTGGAAAACTAGTGCTGACAGAGACGGCGATACAAAAAATCACTTCCAAGGCTATTGTAATTGTTGGTTCGGCTCGCCCTTTTTTGCGGGAATGGTCTGAAAAATTCAATTTTATATTGCTGGAAATTAATGAAAATGACGAATTGGCGATTCTGAATTCCGTACCGACAGCTGAAGGGGCCATACAAATAGCCATGGAAGAAACTGAAATAACTATTTCCGGCAGTAAATGCTGCGTTTTAGGCTTAGGGCGAGTGGGCATGACTTTAGCCCGGCTTCTGAAAGCTCTTGGAGCGGAAGTTGCCGTAATTTCAAAAGAAAAATCCGAACTGGCCAGAGCCAGTGAAATGGGATGCCGGCAAAGTGAGTTTAATGATTTAATTGACCTGCTCGGGCGGGCGGATATGGTGTTCAATACCATTCCGGCCCTGGTTCTTAATGAGGCGGTCTTGCGGAAAGCTCGCCCTGAAATTTTAATTATAGATATTGCCAGTCAACCGGGAGGGACGGATTTTGAAGCAGCCGGCGCTTTAGGTATTAAAGCGATTTTAGCGCCGGGCTTGCCGGGAAAGGTAGCGCCGGTATCGGCAGGAAAGATTTTGGCGGCGATAGTGCCGCGGCTGCTCCTAAAAACTTTGGAGGAAGCTGGGAATAATTTGACTTTAGGCGGCGAGGAGGTGTGAGGTGTATGCAAAAAGCGGGAAACGATAATAAAAAATTGGCGGGAGTTAAAGTTGGTATAATTTTAACCGGCTCTCACTGTACGATAGGAGAAGCAGTAGGGCAAATCGAAGCTGTTAAAAATGAAGGAGCCGTTATTTATCCTGTATTTTCTTATACGGTTGACCAAGTCGATAATCGCTTTTATCAAGTTAAAGAATTGAAAAAAAAGATAATGTCTCTGACTGACAAAGGCATAATAAACTCAATTACGGCGGCGGAGCCTATAGGGCCGCAAAAGATGCTGGATGTAGCGGCGGTAGTACCTGCTACCGGAAATACTATAGCTAAACTGGCCAACGGGATCATTGATTCTCCGGCGTTAATGGCGGTCAAATCTCATCTGCGCAATCAAAGGCCGGTTGTGATAGCCGTCTCCACTAATGACGCTTTAAGCACCAACGCAAAAAATATTGGCATACTGCTGAACATGAAAAATATTTACTTTGTACCTTTCAGGCAGGACGATCCTTTTGTTAAAGAAAGCTCCTTAGTGGCGTGCATGGAAAAATTAGTAGATTCTATAGTATACGCTTTGCAGGGAAAGCAGCTTCAACCGCTGCTTCTGGGGCCATGTGCTTGAGAGCCCGCCGGTCTTGTGCTAAAATAGTTCTATTAATTACGGCGGGAGTGGTAAAGCATGGGAAAAAATATAAGGGTAGCCGTTGTAGGAGCGACTGGCGCGGTGGGACGGGAGCTGCTAAAAGTGATTGAAGAACGGAATGTACAGTTGGAGGATATTATACTTTTAGCCGACCCTCAGGAAGCCGGAACGCAAATACCTTTTAAAGGAAACAAACTGACGGTTCAAGCGGCCGGAGCGGAACATTTTGCCAAAGCGCAGTTAGCTTTTTTTGCGGTAGGAACTGATATCAGTAAAGCGTTGGCGCCTTTGGCCAGAAAAAACAATTGTCTGGTTATTGATAACAGTTATGCTTTTAGATTGGATAATGAAGTCCCTCTGGTGGTTCCTGAAGTTAATATAGGCGATATTGCTGGACATAAAGGCATTATTGCCAATCCCAATTGCTCAACTATTATAATGGCAGTCGCTGTAAATCCGATTTTCAGAGCGTTTGGCCTGAAACGGATAATAGTTTCCACTTACCAGGCTGTTTCCGGCGCCGGAATTGCTGGAATAGAGGAATTAAAACGGAATATTCAGGCTGATACGGATAATGAAGTTTTTGAACCGAAAGTTTTTCAATATCCGATAGCTTTTAATGTAATACCGCATATTGATGAGTTTGTGGAGGCAGGTTATACAAGAGAAGAGATGAAAATGGTGTATGAGACCAGGAAAATTTTACATTATCCCGATTTGCCCATTGTGGCGACGACAGTCAGGGTTCCGGTTTATCGCAGCCATTCCGAATCCATTAATCTGGAAATGGAAAAAGAAGCGGATATAGAAGAAATCCGCGCGCTGATGTCTGAAGCGCCGGGAATAATTTTACAGGACGATCCTTCTGGCAATCTT
>JAISWS010000072.1 GCA_031270725.1 Syntrophomonadaceae bacterium
CCTTGTAACAGGCGACCCGAAACTTTCCCTGCAGGAGATTCCCAGCAACGCCGTACTGTACATGCTTTCCAATATCAACGGTTCGATGTCAGACCTTAATTTGCGTCTGGCACTTATGTACACTATTAATCAGGAGGATTTCCTGGCCTTCTACCAAAATAAATATTTCAGGGCATTTACTACCCTGTCGCCCCTGGTCAACACTGGCAACGTGCTTACTCAGGATTACGAAAAGGCTAACGAATACCTGAAAGCATATATTGAAAGCAGGTAGAGCCTGGCACTAAAGTAATTTGCCAAAGTCAAACCCTAAAACCAACGGACACATCCGTTGGTTTTTTCTCGTGGAATAAAATGGAGGGTTATATGTCATTAAACTGGATTAACCTAAACGATTATCCTTTAACAGTTTGTTGCTTTTGGAGCGTTTTCAGATTCCCCAGTTGAAAAATTAAATGTTACAACGCAATTTTCGACAAAATATTTACAATATATAGAATAATGCACAAGAAATATAGGTAAACTCATAAAGACTTTTACCATATAGCAGGATAGGGCACCGCAGGAGTGCGGCCCGAGCGGGTACATGGGTTTTACCCGGAATAAGCTGTTTGGTTTTTTCATTCGGGTTAGGACGTGTTTGAAAACTAGATTCCAGCGCGAAATTGCAGCGGTTTTATTCGAAATTTCGCGCTCTAAGGAATTTTCAAACACGCCTTAGGGAAAACAAAAGCGATAAACTTCAGGGAGTTTGGGGGCAGAATCCCCAAGGTTTTCAATGGCTTACTCATTTCCTGTTGCATTTGGATTTTCAACCGGCCATTTTTCAAAATCCAGCAAAACCAAAAATTGCGCTGGTGATAAAACAAGCGGCTCATTTGGAAAATGCTTGCTATTGCCGGTGATAAGATAAGCATTACAAGTTACAGCCACCTCATAAAAGGCGCGGTCTGTTTCATCTGTAAAGTTATGGGCGCATTGCTTGGCGATGGTAGAAAACCCTTTTGCTTTAATCCCGTTTAGAACACTGTTTATATCTCTGGCAGAAAATGAAAATTTTGGCCGGCTTAAAACATCCCGATACTCCGTAATAATCCGATAATCATAGCAAGGTTTGATTTCATTGCGTCCTATCATATCTAATATTTTATGAGGATTACCCTTCTCCGTCCACAAAGCCGAAACGAGAATATTAGTATCAAGCACCACATTCATAAGGTTTGACCTTGTGGTTTTCGCTCAGCGCGGGCGGCTTGTATCTCGGCTTCTATTTCTTCTTCCGTCATATAGCCGTTGGCGGCGGCAATAGCCCGCATATTGTTAACCGCTCTCATAAATTCAGCCTGATTGACGCTATCAAGGACAGCCTCAAAATCTTGGTTAGCGATGTTAATCATCAGCGCCGCCGGCTTGCCGTTATTCGTAAGCACCATTTTCCCGTCATGCTCTAAAATGTCCCACACATTAGCAGTACCAGTCCTAAAATCACGAACTGTAATAAATTTCATTTTTTTCACCTCGTTGAGCGATGTTTATATATATGGTCATTATACATGATTGACACACGATTGCCAACGGCTATTTTTTGAACATTCTGGACAAAATCCTCTTTATTTTATATCTCGTTTTTTTGGGCTATTTCGTCATTTTTATCTTTCTCTTTCTCTTGGCCGGTTTTTAAATCCGTCTTTTGCAAATAGTGAAGTCCTAAAGGCCCGTCAGATAAGCTTTTCAGCGATTTGACGCGTTTGTCCTGTTGACATTGATTGCTGGTTTTGACCTTCTTGGCCACACCCAAATTTAGAAAGACAAAAAAATGCAAATAATCTCTCCGTGTTTGTCCATTGAACGTCCTGCGGCCTAATGCTATAACAAGGTTACAGATATGTAAATGAATATCTGAATACTTTATATTTTCGGAGGGATTGAAATGAAGGGAAGAATGCCGCATAAGGCTTCAGTTTATTTGGCGGAAGGCCGGCAAGCGCGCTTTAAAAAAATGAACCTGCCGCGGTGTATAGCCGCCCTGCTGGCAGTTTGTATGTGCTTGGCCGCGGTTACGGCCTGCGGCAGTTTGCCAGGGGGCGCGCAGGAAGGGACGGCCGCGGAGCCGCAGGAAGCGCGGAAAAAGGACGTTACGCTCACCTTTGGTTCCCACCAGTCGGGCTTACCCACCTCGGGCGTTGTTCAAGAATTAGCTAAGGAATATGAGGCGCAGACAGGCGTTAAGATTGATTTCCAGATCGTTTCGGACGCCCAGTGGAGAGATTTGCTGAAGGTTAAGCTGGACGCGGGTGAGGCGTATGATATAATGAACGTAGACGCCGACCCTTTAAGTTTGGTAAGTCGAATCAATCCGGAGCAAAACTGTGTGGAACTCACAGACCAGGAATGGGTGTCAAGAATGAACCCCATTGTTTTGGACGGTATTTCCGTAAACAGCAAGGTATACGGAATTCAGTTCAACGGTATACGGCGTTCGGTGTTTTTCTATAATAAGAAGATATTCGCGGATTTGGCCCTGCAAATTCCAACTACCTATGAGGCGTTTAAGCAAGTTTGCCAAGCTGTAAAGGATTCAGGCCTTACGCCGATTTACGAAGCGACGCAGAACGGCTGGCACCAGGTTTTGCCGGTTTGCGAAACAGGTTCTTATTATGTTACACTCTACGATGATTTGTATGAGAAATTGAATAAAAATGAAATGAACATTAAAGAAGTAAAAGAGATTGAAATTATTTTGAATGAAATGAAGGAGTTCGCGGAGCTGGGCTTCTTCGGGGATAATTTTATGAATCAGTCGGTGGAAGGGGCAAAAGAAGCTTTCGCAAAGGGCGAAGTCGCTATGTTTAACAACGACACCGGCTGGGCTGCGGAAACAGAAGCGGAATTTCCGGAAACAGCAGGCAATATTGGTATTTTTGTCGCCCCTTGGTCAGACAACCAAACTGTCAGCAGCAATCCAACTTGCAACGCCTATTTCATCAATAAAAACAGTAAGTATGTGGAAGAAGCCAAGGGGTTCTTCGCCTTTTTAGCGGAACCCGACAGCCTGGCCAAATTTCTTGAGGGCGCGCCAAATTTAGTGTCTCTTTGCTGGAAGGACACGCCTTCTAAAGAAAAGCCGGAATACGAGGCATATTTCAACAGCCTTCCCGCGGGCGTTGTTATGCAGGTCGGCGTATCCTATATTGACCCCCAGTGGATGGACATTGGCAAGGATATTGACGCAATGTACGTTGGAATTATGACGCCGGAGGAGATTATGGACAATATATCCCTGAGGAGGGATGAACTGGCGGAATTGGCTCAGGACCCCGCCTGGGTAAACTGATGCTTTAAGTTCTTATATCCGCTTATTATGGAACCATACGGCCGGCTTTGTCCGGCCACGCGAATTTTTAGGAAAGAAGTGTGCCTGTTGAATTTTAATAAGACATACCCCACTTATTACGCTATTCCCGCGCTGCTGCTGTTTGTGATATTTTTCTTTCTGCCCGGCGTATTGGGAATTTTCTATTCTTTTACGGATTGGAACAGTTTGAGGGCGGAAGTGAATTTTGTGGGGCTTAAGAATTATCTTAAAATATTTTCAGGGCAATATGATTTTGTGAAATATATTCTTAACACTGTGCGGTTCACCGGACTCACTATGATTACCAAAACTGTGTTCGGGATTATTTTTGCTATGCTTTTGACGCATAAGCTGGTTAAATTCCAAAATATTCAACGCATGGTTATTTTTATACCCCAGGTCATGTCCTTTTTAATAGTGGGGCTTGTATTCAAGAGTCTGCTTAACCCTGTCACAGGTTTTTTTAATAATTTTCTGAAATCAGCGGGTTTAAGCGTATTGGCCAGGAATTGGCTGTCTGACTCGAATTTAGCTTTAAGTACAGTAATCGCCGTAGACACTTGGAAGGGTGTAGGGTACTTAATGATTATTGTTATAGCGGGCATTCACGGTATATCCTCCGACTATTATGAGGCCGCGCAAATTGACGGGGCCAGCTTTCTCCAAAAAACCTGGCACATTACGCTGCCCCTGCTTAAACCAGTCATACTCAATGTTACGGTTTTAAACTTAACTTATGGTTTGCGTGTGTTCGATATAATCTACGCCTTAACCAACGGCGGGCCGGGACATGCCACCGAAGTGATTAACACCGCCGTATACAGTGAGTTTTCCAAAGGAAACTACGCTATGGGGACCACATTATCTGGTATTCTATTTGTTTTTGTGATGTTATTGTCCTTTTTCATACTGCGGGTATTGGAACCCGAGGAGAAATCCTGATGCGCGCCCGAAAACTGACGGCTGGCATATTAATCAACGCGGTCACCTGCTGTGTCAGTCTGGTTTTTATTTTGCCGCTGCTTGTGGTGCTGTTAAATGCCTTTAAGAGCAAGGCCGAATCCAACACTATGACCTTAAAATTGCCTGCGGAATGGATGTTCGAAAATTTTCAGACGGTTGTGGAACGGGGAAAATTATTTTTATCATTTTTCAACAGCTTATTTTACGCGGGAACAGGCGCTGTACTTATTGTGTTCCTGATAGGGGCCGCGGGGTTTGTGCTGGCCCGCAACCGGTCAGGAATACATAGGTTTGTCTATTATTTCATAATTTTGGGTATTGCCCTGCCGATTAATAATGTAACTTTAATGAAGATTATGAAATTGTTGGGCCTTGTAAATACACAAGCTGGTATTATTTTGATTTATACGGCCATCAATTTGCCGATTAGTTTATTTATTGTTTTTGGGTTTATCAGGAACATTCCGGTGGAAGTGGATGAAGCCGCCATTATCGACGGCTGTACCGCGCGCCAGTTGCTTTTAAAAATCGGCCTGCCCTTGTTATCGCCGGTTATGGTTACAATATTTGTGCTGAATTTTATGGCAATATGGAACGATTTTACGATGCCCTTGTATTATTTAAACAATTCCGGCAAGTGGCCCATGACTTTGGCGGTTTATAATTTTTTCGGAATTTTTGAAAATCAATGGAATCTGGTATGCGCGGACATTACGCTTACCATACTCCCAGTGTTGATTATATTTGTGCTCGCGCAAAAATATATTGTCGGGGGAGTGTCGGCAGGCGCGGTTAAGGGATAAGCCCCATAAGCGCGAACTTAAGAAAATACCCCCACCCCTCATTTTCTTAAAAAGTCTATACCAGCATCAAAAGTGCGACACTAGCCGCCCTTAAGAAGGGGTCTGCGTCGAGCAAGCTCGACTATCGGGGACGAGTCCCCAGCGGGGTTTGGGGCCAACGAACAAACCATCGTTAGGCCCCAAGGTCTTAAGGTTTTAAGGTCTTGACCTTCCCGAAGCCTTAAGTTCGCGCCCTAGGGCAAATCTCACCCTTCGTGGGTGTAATTGGCAAGGAGGAAAGTTTTAATGAAGGAAGTCCGGGTTAGCGGGTCAAATGGGCGCTCTTTGAAGAATATCTTGTTTTTGAGCAACGCGAAGACCATATTCGTGTTAATTCTTCTGCTCTTTGTCTCAACTGCCGTTTATATTGCCAACGACCGCATGAACTACGTTACGGAACTGCAGACTAACCTTTGCGCGTCCATGATAAACGCCATAGAATCCTCTGTGGAAACCATGTCCATTGTTTCTATGAATGTCCTTTATTCGCAGGTGATTCGCGAGAAATTAAAAACAGCTGACCCGGGCAGCTTAAACATCAGGCAAATGGAACCTATTTACGACGCGATTGCGTCGATTATTGGGCCTTACGGAACAGTTACCCAGGTAAACCTGCACTCTAACCGGGATTTTCAGGTGGGATGGGGCGTATATGAATTATGCGGGCCAGAAGAATACAAGCATATAGAGGACTACGACGAGATTCTAAAAAAACGGGGTTTTAAGTATTTCGGTGTTCCGCGCCGCCGGCCTGACCTTGCGTATTACAATCATTATTTGAACTCCAAAAAATTTATCTCTTTATATCGCATGTACTTTGGCGTCTATTATGAGGAAAATGGGATTGTGGAAATTATACAGGACTGTGACACGTTCTTTTCTTATTTGAACTCGGCAAAGACGGACAACCCCAATCTCAAATTTTACGCTTATGATGAGAAAAACCGCCTGGTGTATCCCTATCAGGACGGCGGCTTAACCAGCCCCGAACTGGCAGCGGAACTGGCGAAACTCGAAGGGCCTCCAAACGGTGTGGTTACACGGTTTATGAATTTGGGCTTTGTATCCTACGCGATATTGGATAACATTAACTGGAAAATTGTTGCCGTGCAAAATCCATTGGATATACTTGCGCCAATTTCTTGGTTTTTGGCGCTTTACTTGTTTATCGGCCTTGTTTTTTTGGGAATTTTGGTGTTTGTGTGCTACAATATCGCCGATAGGGTTTCCACCCCTATTTTTGACTTGATGAAATGTATGGAAGCCATAGATTTATCCAACATTATCGACCATAACGCGCTGTTTGAGAAACCGGACTGCAGAATAGATGAGTTTGTCATGCTCGCGGACGTGTTCGAGGATATGTATCAAAGGCTGTATAAGTCAACAAGGGAACTGATGTCTTCCAAAACAGAGGAAATCCGCGCGAAAATGATCGCGACCCAGTCAATGGTCAATCCCCATTTTATTTTTAACAATCTTGCCAATATCAGCATCATGGCGGAAGAAAACATGAATGAGCAGATTGGCGTTTTGTGCAGGAATTTATGCGATTATCTCAGGTATGTTTCAGCGGACAGCCTCACGACAGTATGCGTATCGTCGGAGATTTACTATACTGAAAAATACCTGGAATGTATGAAAATACGCTACGGCAAACGGTTGGAATATTCTTTTGAGATACCGCGCGAATTGGAAACAATAAAAGTATCAAAGCTGACCTTGCAGCCGATAATAGAGAATGCGTTAAAATACGCCTTTCAAAACAAACCGCCTTGGATTTTGAAAATCGCGGGCAGGGTTGATGAAAGGGGCTGGGAAATATCTGTCACAGACAATGGCGTGGGTATTCGGGATGAATATTTAAAGGAAATTTTGGAGAATCAGAGACGAATTAGGGAAACCAAGGATATTTCCGCTATGCGAATAGGCGGAATGGGGCTTGCGAACGTTTATTTGAGGCTGATTCTGCTGCATGGTGAGGACACCGCGCTTTTGTTGGAAAGCCCCGAAAGCGGCGGAACCAAGGTAATTGTGCGGTGCCGCGGGGAAAGCGGAGTTTGATTTGGGGATGTTTCAAATGGAAAAAATCTATCAATATATAGTTGTGGAAGACGAAGATTTGATTCGCAATAATATCATCAAGAAAATAGAGAACCTGCGGATGCCCTTCGCGCTGGCGGGCAGCGCGGACAACGGCCAGGACGCTCTTGCGATTATTGACCGCTGTTGTCCGGATATTGTGTTTACCGATATTAAGATGCCCATTATGGATGGTCTGGAACTGGCGGAAGAACTGCATTTTTCTTATCCGCAGATTAAAATCATCATTATTACGGCTTACCAGGACTTTTTGTTCGCGCAGAAAGCCATCCGTTTTGGCGTAAACGACTACATTCTGAAGCCGGTAGACCTTTGTGAGATGGAGGCTTTACTGAACAGAATCCTGGAGAGTTTCAAAATCAGCGGGGAAAAGAGCTACCGGCTGTTCAGCGGACGCAATACGGAAAAGTGTTACACTAAAGAGGAAACTATCCGCATGGTCGAAAACTATATCCGAAAAAATTACCAAAACGAAATCACTCTTGGAACGATTGCGGAAGAAGCCGGCTTTACACCCGACTATCTGAGCCGGCTTTTTAAAAAGCGCAATAAGGAGTCGCCGGTCAAGTTCCTTACCCGTATTCGTGTGGAAAAAGCCAAAAACCTGCTTATCGAGCTGCCAGAGGCCGAAGTGGGGATTATAGGCGAAATGGTGGGATACAAGGACCCTTATTATTTCAGCAGAGTTTTTAAAACAAACACGGGAATGTATCCAACGGAGTTTCGAAAAATGTCCCGCTTGGGCCGGCTTTAAAGAAAGGGCGCAGCGTTCCTTAAGGCGTGTTTGAAAATTCCTTCAAATACAAAATTTCAAGTGAAAACGCTCCAATGTTGCGCTGCGTCGAGCAAGCTCGACTATCGGAATCTAGTTTTCAAACAGGCCCTAGGAATGACGAAAGTATAAGATACCAAACTTTTTCGGGAATACGTTGAGGTATTCGCATTTCCTGTGAAAAAGTTTGGCGTTTAATTAATTCGTCATTCCTTAGAGCGCGAAATTTCGAATAAAACCGCTGCAATGAAACCGGATGTTCCGGCCCCG
>JAISWS010000153.1 GCA_031270725.1 Syntrophomonadaceae bacterium
AACCTTCCTTTGCGGATTTTCGCCGTTCAAAAAACGCCTGTTTATGCAGGTTTCAGAAATGCGATTTTCAAAAACGGCGGTTTTTCAACAGCCTCGTTGTATCCGTTATTGGCAAGCCGGGACGCCTGAAAGGGCGCATAGCCGCCGCATTGACGATGTGAACAGGCTTGTTTATACAAATAAGCCCGATGGTACTATTGAAATTGTTTCCTATTAAAGGCCACTACGAAGAGTGAGATAAGGCCGGAACAGAAGTGTGGGTAAAACATATTATCAGTTTCAGATGTTTTACCCTAAAGAGTACCCGTAAAAAGAAACGCCTGAACCTGAAACAGAAAGAAGCGTAAGCGGTAAAGTATTTCTTTTCTCTCTATACAATCATTAAAGCAAAAGGATAACCATCATATAATAAACTGCTCAATGATATACACATATTTCCGGTGGCATTTGTAAAAATGAAAGGTGGTTTGTCATTACTTGATGAACAACAATTACCCCCCCCCGTTGTAATTATCTGGAAAACGCTTTATTGCCTCCAAGCCGCCGCCGATTTCTTCATCAGCTTGACAAACGAGGCGGCAGCCATCCAGAAAATCTTTTATGGTCATGTCATAGCCGCTCAAAAAACGTTCATACGGAGCAAAATCCGCCACTTTGTGAAATGAACCTTTTCCTAGCGGATTTTTTCTCATTTCTTCCCAAAATGAATAATAGCGAAACACTTCTTTGAACAAATCCATAATTTCGTCATTAAGCTTTTTGTAAGTTCCCGCAAATGTATCATCAGGGCTAAGATGCACCATTTTTTGTGTTATGATGTCTCCGGCATCAATTTTTTTGACAACATAATGAATAGAGACACCTTTCGGCGTATCATTAATCCAGCTCCACTGATTTGGAGACGCCCCTCTGTTCCATGGCAAATACGAAATGTGCAGATTTACCACATTTCCATTTAGCCGGGCAATCACTTTTTCAGAAATAATGTGTCGATATGTATACGATACTGTAAGCTCAAAAGAGCCGAGGCCATCAATTACCTTTTCGCTGAGCCTGCCGTTAACCCTGAATACGTCGTTTCCCTGCTGCTGTATCCAGTCCGCTAAACCTAAAGCGGTGTCATTGCCATATAAAAATAGTATTCTCATCCATTTCCACTCCAGATTAAATATATGGAACCTCTATAGATACAGTCCGCCAAAAAAGGGGGAATTTAACGGCATCATGGCAAAGGCTGGCTTTAAATTCAGCGTTTATAAAAAATACTTCGGAATATACTTATTAGGCTTTTACTGTTAATAATAAATCATAAATCATACAGATACCGCCGCTGTAAAAATCGAACCCACTTTTTTGCAAGTGTTTTTTTACTTCTGATAAAACCTCTGACACTGTTAATTTTTAAGCCCCAAAATAAAAAGGCTAAGGTTTTATAAACCATAATCTTTAAAGATTTTCAACTGGTGGGCCATGTAGGAATCGAACCTACAACCTTCTGATTAAGAGTCAGCTGCTCTGCCTAATTGAGCTAATGGCCCCCAAACTTCGCAAAGTTATTATACCGTCCGAAAAGGTATTAATCAAGTATTTCCTAAATTTATAATTAAACTTAATCATCGCCTGTTTATCAGCAAACACGCCGTTACAGCATTTTGACCGGAAGATACTTTTTTTCTGTTTCCGTATACTGCGCGTGGCAGATTTCTCTTAGTTTATGTTTAAAATCTTCCGCCGCTGCGACCGCAACATGAAGCTGAATAGAAACATTATCCGTGAATTGAGTATCAGCCGTCCCTATTATAAACGTCTGCAATTTACTCATAAACTGATTATAAGCGGAGTATTCCATTTTTATCAGTAATTTTTCGCTGGGAACCATTCTTACGATTTCCGTTCGCGACAATGTTTGCTGAACCGCCTCCGTATAAGCTTTCACCAAACCCCCGGCCCCTAATAATGTTCCGCCAAAATAGCGAATCACCACAGCCGCGGCATTGACCAGCTTAGCCCCGCGCAAAACTGATAATATAGGTTTCCCCGCCGTGCCGGAAGGTTCATTGTCATCGCTGAAACGCTCTATTATAACCGGGTCTTTGAAAATGCCCGCATAACAATAATGAGTAGCGCGAGGATACAATACACGCGCTTTATCCAAACACGAACTTAATTCCATCTCGTTGTTGACTGGGCAGAGTATAGCTATAAAACGTGATTTTTTAACAACAATGGCAGATTCACTTAAACTTTGAACGGTCAAATACTCTTGCATAAAAATACCCGGTTCAATTTATCTTATTTTTTATTTGCGTTTTCCGTACGCCTCTTTATTCATTGCGTAACAGCGCGTTCAGCGTTCCACTAAAGGAATATATTTCCTGCGTTCTGCCACGCAGTTATAAGCCGGACGGACAATTTTGCTGGAATTAACCAGCTCCTCTATCCTATGCGCGCTCCAACCGGCTATACGCGAAATAGCAAAGATAGGCGTAATAAGCTCTATAGGCAAACCCAGCATTTGGTAAACAAACCCGCTGTAAAAATCTATATTGGCAGAAACCCCTTTATACATTTTACGCTCTTCCTGGATAATTTTCGGCGCTAACCGGGCGACAGAAGAATATAGCCGATACTCAGGTTCGCGGTTTTTAATAGAACTCAGTTTTTTAACAAAGGTTTCAAAAATTTTGGCTCGCGGATCACTTAAAGAATAAATCGCGTGGCCTATGCCATAAATAAGTCCCGCGCGATCGAAAGCATCTTTTCTTAATATTTTTTTAAGATAAGCTGCCACCTCATCCTCGTCGTCCCAATTTTTAACATTCTGTTTTATGTTTTGCATCATTTTGGCCACCATTATATTAGCCCCGCCGTGCTTTATCCCTTTCAGGCTTCCTAAACCTGCGGCTATAGCGCTATAAGTATCAGTGCCGCTGGAAGAAACCACTCTTACGGTAAAAGTGGAGTTATTGCCGCCGCCATGTTCAGCGTGCAGTACCAGGGCCAAATCAAATATACGCGCCTCAAAATCAGAAAACCGCTGATCGCTGCGAAGCATGTGCAAAACATTTTCAGCGGTAGACAAACTGGGGCTGGGCTGATGGATTATAAGGCTGTTATCTTTCTCATAATGATTATAAGCATGATAGCCGTATACCGCCAGCATAGGCAGCCGGGCAACCAGCTGCAAACATTGCCGCAAAACGTTAGGAATAGAATTATCCTCAGGATTATTGTCATAATAATACAGCATTAAAACGCTGCGCGCTAAAGCATTCATCATATCGCTGCTGGGAGCTTTCAGAATAAAATCCCTGGTGAATTTGGGCGGCAACGAACGGTATTCACTCAGAATCGCGTTAAAATCATTAAGTTCCTGTGCGTTAGGCAAGCTGCCAAACAATAAAAGATACACCGTTTCTTCATATCCGAAACGCTTTTCTTTTACAAAGCCGCTTACTATATCTTCTATATCTATGCCATGATAATAAAGCTTGCCCTCCATAGGCATTTCCACTTCATCCACCATTTTTTTAGCGGTAACCTGTGCTATATTGGTTAATCCAGTTAATACGCCATTGCCCTTGATGTCTCTCAAACCGCGATTTACTTTGAATTCCGAATAAAGCTCAGCCGGTATGATACTTGACGAACACATTTCAGCCAGGTATTTAATTTTGGGTGTTACTTCAGAATAATTAATCGTACTTGCCATAATATACCCCTTTTTGATTGCTTGGAAAAATTCACCGGCTTTGAATATTATAACACAGCATAGTTGTCACAGAAATCAGAAAGTTAGATGAAACTAAGTCACAATACAAGTTTAAGCAATGATTTTTTCCTCTGAAATACAGTGTACAGAAAACCGAATTATTCCCTGGTTTTTGTGAAACTTAGAAATACAAGACAGGTGATAACAAAATCGCGTAACTACATTATCACATTGCAGTAAATCTCTTGACGTATTGCATAAAATCCGATAAGCTGTGCTTTTCTTATAAGACTAAGACCGCAGAAATCCGCACATGCTTCGCCATACTGAGCGGGAAAAGCGAAAGGGCAATTAACCTTACCTTCATGTTCTGCCTGCAAAAACATCAGCTTTCTGCCAAACATGATAAAAATGTACTTAAATTACATTAATTTAATTATTGCACTTTATCAGCATAATTTCAATAGATGTTTTAGCTTTTGAAGATATTTTTATTGAGTTTTGTGTCGATAAATATTATAATTTTCTCATAAATATCCTATGATGTTTAATAATCCTAGAAAAAATGTGCTCTTTGTATGAAAATTTTAATTTGAGGTGATTGGATTATGTCTAACAGTGACGGAGAAAAAAAAGGTGTTAGCATCCGGACTAAACTTGCCGCTTTAATTGTTTTATTTATTTTAATAACTGTTTTGGCCACGGAAATTTTCAGCTACCAATCCAGCGTGTCGGAACTGGAAATCTCCATGGAAGAAGAACGTCTGAATATGGCCACTTTAACGGCAGCCAGAATCAGCGGCGAGCTTATGGAGGCTACCGCCGTCGTTGAAACCGCGGCACTCAATACCGTGTTCGCCTCCGCGGATTTAAACAGTGTGCAGTCCGCGTTAAACGCGATTAAAGACAGCAATGAAATTTTTTCCGTGACATTTATGATGGACGGCGAGTTTAACCGGCTGAATTATTTGGGCGAATGGACCAATCTTTCAGCAAGGAATTACGCTCAAGAAGTCAAAAGCACAAAGACAACAGTTATTTCCAAAGAAGTCATCATCTCCGCCACCACAGGCAAGCCTTCGATCATGGTCATTACTCCCGTGAAGGCCGCCGGCTCCCCTGAAAGATACCTCGGCATCACGGTAGGCGTTGAAAACCTTCAAAAAATCATTATGGGTACAAAAGAAAGCGAGAGTACATATGCGTTTGCCTTTGACGGGGTTTCGGGTCTCGTGTTCGCTCATCCGAATACCGAACTCGTTGGTACCCTCAAAATAATTACTCCCGACGAGAACTCAAGTCTAGCCCTCTCTCCCGATTTGCAGGAAATGGGTAAAGCGGCCGCCGCAGGAGGATCCGGTATAAGGATATATGAATTTAACGGCGAAAAGGTTATTTCCGCTTACGCGAACATTCCGGAAA
>JAISWS010000211.1 GCA_031270725.1 Syntrophomonadaceae bacterium
TGATCATTCCGGTCAGCATTATAGAAAAAAAGAATATTGCGGACGGGGACAGCAATTATCCGGAAGAGCGGGATAATACGCTGATGAAACCGCTGGAAAAGTTTTATTCAGCATTGCTCCTGCTCTCAGATAAAAGTCAGTGAATATGAGGTGTAAGAGGTATGAAAAATGCTAATTTGCTCATAAGAAAGCGTATTGCCACGCTTTCTTTATTATTTACCATTAGTTTTACGCTGTTGGGAAGCCGTTTGTTTTGGGTGCAATTCGTAAACGGGGAGATTCTGGCCGAACAGGCGCAGGATATGCGGATGCGCGATATTCCCGTAGAAGCGAAAAGAGGTATTATCTATGACAGAAATGGCAGGGAACTGGCGCTGTCTGTAAGTGTTGATTCGGTTTATGCCAACCCTTCCGAAATCAAAGCCGGCGATCCGGAAAATACCGCTAAGCAGTTAGCGCCCGTTTTAGAAATGGGAGAAAATGTAATTTTGCAAAAAATAACTCAGAATAGCGGCTTTGTATGGCTGAAAAGGCAGATTGGCACCGATGAGTCTCAGAAAATTAAGGATTTAAATATTAAAGGTATAGGTTTAACTGAAGAGAGCCGAAGGGAATATCCGAAAGGGTCTTTGGCCAGCCACATATTGGGAATAGCGGGAATGGATAATGTAGGTTTAGAAGGGATAGATTTTTATTATAATGACTTGGTAGGCGGGGAGCCGGGGCGGATTATAATAGAAAAAGACGCTAAAAACCGTGATATCCCGGAAGCCGTCCACGATTACATAGCTCCGCTTGAAGGCTCTGATTTGGTGCTGACTATTGATGAAACTATACAGTTTATCGCGGAAAGAGAATTGGATAAAATGATGGAGGAAAGAAAACCGAAAAAGGCTACGGCGATTGTTATGGATCCGGTGACAGGTGAAATACTGGCTTTAGCGTCCAGACCTAATTTCGATCCCCTTACATTTACGGATTTCCCTGATGAGAACAGAAGGAATTTTGCTATTAACGATATTTACGAGCCGGGTTCGACTATGAAAATAATGACGTCGGCTATGGCTCTGGAGGAGAAAACAGTCAACCAGGACAGCCGTTTCTATTGCCCCGGGTTTATAAAAGTCGGATCAAAAATTATAACCTGTGCTGACAATAAAGCTCACGGCAGTCAAACTTTTGCCCAGATTTTAGAAAACTCATGCAATGTGGGCTTTGTACAGGTTGGCCAGAGTTTAGGTAAAGATAAATATTACCAATATTTGAATGATTTTGGCTTTGGCCAGACAACCGGAATAGATTTGCCGGGGGAAGCGTCCGGTATGCTGAGAGATAGCCAGGAGGCTACAATACTGGATTTATCTACTATGGCAATGGGCCAGACAAATGCCATAACCGCGATACAGCTTATTACTGCCGTTTCGGCGGTCGCCAATGAAGGAAAGCTGATGAAACCCCATCTGCTAAAGGAAGTAAGGGATCATAACGGGAATGTGATCAATTCTGTTGAGCCGCAAGTAGTCAGACAGGTTATTTCGCCGGACACCGCTATGGAGCTTTCTTTGATGCTGGAAGGGGAAGTTATTAACGGGACCGGTAAGAATGCTTATATAGAAGGGTACCATGTGGGGGGCAAAACCGGCACCGCCCAGAAAATCAAGCCAGGCGGGGGATACTTGCCCGATGAATATATTGTTTCTTTTATAGGTTACGGGCCGGTGCAGAACCCCCGTTTGGTGTGCGCGGTAATCGTAGACGCGCCGCAAGGATATCCGTATTACGGCAGTTGGGTGGCAGCGCCGGTTTTCAAAGCGATTATGCTGGATTCTTTTCACTATTTGAACGAACCGATGCATAAAACTGATCCTGATAAGCAAACGATAGAAGATGACCAATTATTGGTGCCGGACGTTGTGAATTTTCCGATTGACGAAGCGGTCGCGGCCATAAAGGGACGTGGCTTTAATGTAAAGATTTCCGGCAGCGGCGATTTAGTTTGGCAGCAAACGCCTAAGCCTTTAGTAAAATTACATAAAGGTTCGGAAGTGGTTTTAAGTTTATCCCCCGCCAGCCAGATTACGCAAGGGCAGGTTACTATACCGGACTTACAAGGTAAATCGATGAAAGAAGTAGCGAAAATATTATCCGATTTACAATTGCATTTGGCGCCGGAAGGTTACGGATTATCCTACGAGCAAACCCCTGCTCCCGGAGTAGTGGTATCAACAGGATCCAGTATTACTGTAAGATTTCGGGCTGTAGATAATTAGTTTCTGGGAAAGCGGTTCCGGGTGAAAGTTAATTTACGTAAATGAAATATTGAAAGGAGGTTTTCTGGTGCGGTTGGATGTCTTGCTGGAAAATATAGAATATAGCTGTACGGGTTCAATAGATAACTGTGATATTAAAGGAATTGCGTATGATTCCCGTAAAGTAAAAAACGGTTATCTGTTCGTTTGCGTAAAAGGGTTCCAGAATGACGGGCATGATTTTGCCGTTCAAGCCGTTGAAAACGGAGCCGTTGCCGTTTTAAGCGAAAAAGTATTGCCTTTACAGCCCGCCGGATTTGTTTCCGTAGTAACCGGTGATACCAGAAAGGCGCTGTCTGTTTTAGCCGCGAATTTTTATGGAAAACCTTCTGAAAGAATTAAGGTCGCGGGAGTGACCGGAACCAATGGCAAAACAACAGTTACGCACATGATAAAGGCGGTTTTAGAGGAAGCGGGAAACAAAACGGGAGTTGTGGGTACTTTATATTCCCGGATAGGGGATGAAGAAAATGATTTGGGCCTTACTACTCCTGAGGCTTTGGAACTGGAGCGGTTTTTAGCGGAGTGTGAGCGTCAAAACGCCTGGTACGTGACTATGGAAATATCAGCCCATGCCGCTGCCCTGCACCGGATAGATAACGTGAATTTTTATTGCGCTGTATTTACTAATCTTAGCCAGGATCATCTGGATTTTTTCAGTACGATGGAAGAATACCTGGATGCTAAATTAGGTTTTATTAAAATGTTGTCAGACGAAAACGGCGGTTTTTGTGTTATTAACGGTGATGACGGATACAGGGACCGTTTTATAAATGCCTCGGGCGTACCGTGTTATACGTACGGATTTTCAGAAGAAGCCACGGTAAGGGCGGATAAATTAACAATGGATAAAGATGGGGCGGAATTTATGGTTGAAATAGAAAGAAAACGTTTCCCTGTAAAAATGAAATTAATAGGCCGGTTTAATGTTTACAACGCTCTGGCCGCGATTACTTTCGCTTGGCGCGCGGGCATTGATTTTAAGATAATTCAAAAAGCTCTGGCTAATTTTCGCGAAGTGGCGGGACGTTTTGAAAAAATTGACAGGGGGCAGGATTTTACTTTAGTCGTAGATTATGCGCATACTCCGGATGGGCTGGAAAATATTCTGAAGACCGCTAAAGAAATCGCGCCGGGCAGAATTATAACCGTGTTTGGCTGCGGCGGCAACCGCGATAAGGGAAAAAGGCCGCTGATGGGAGAAATAGCCGCCAAATTCAGTGATTTTACAATAATAACTTCAGATAATCCGCGTGACGAGGAAGCGATAGATATAGTTAATGAAATCGTTCCCGGAGTCAATAAAGTGGAAAATTCCCGTTACGCGATAATACTGGACCGCCGCGAAGCTATACATCACGCGGTCAATCTGGCGAAAAAAAATGATTTTGTTATAATAGCCGGTAAAGGGCATGAGAATTATCAGATAATCAAAGGAAAAAAATCGGATTTCGACGACCGTAAAGTGGCGGCTGAGTTTTTGGAAGGGTTAATGTAGATGAAACTTACGCTGGGATATGTACGCGATAAAACAGGCGGAAATTTATTGTCCGGAGATCCCGGGCAAATGATAAAAGGAGCGGCGATTGATTCCCGTTTGTTAACCGAAGGGAACATTTTTTTCGCGTTGCCGGGACAGCGGGTTGACGGCCATAATTTTCTGGAGGAGGCATTTTTAAAAGGAGCGGCGGCGGCGGTGATAAGCAAAGACGTCGAAGTTTCCGGACGGGCTTTGCTCAAAGTTGCTGATGCTGAGCGGGCGCTTCAGGATCTGGCCAAGGCTTACCGCCGGGAATTTTCTATCCCCGTTATCGCGGTGACCGGCAGCGTCGGTAAGACTACTACTAAGGAAATATTAAGCTGGTGTCTGGAAGCGGCTATACCTAATCTAAAAAACAAGGGAAATTATAATAATGAACTGGGAGTACCGCTGACACTTTTACAATTGGAAGAATCCCATCAGGCGGCGGTATTGGAAATGGCAATGCGCAGGACGGGCGAAATAAGCAGGTTATGCGAAACAGCGCTTCCTACTCACGCAATTATTACCAATATCGCGGGGGTACATTTAGAAACTATGGGCACTTTGGAAAATATAGCCCGGGCCAAATGCGAGGTTTTGGGAAACATCCCCGGAGAGGGATTCGCTTTAATGAACGGGGATAACGATCTTTTGCGGAAAACGGCGGAATGTTTTGATGTTGATAAATATTATTTCGGGTACGGAGACAATTGCCATATCCGGATTATGGATTGCCGGTTGTCTGATTCGGGGATGTGGCTCGAAACACGTATTTTTGATTACACGGACGTTTTCTTTTTTCCGTTGCCGGTAATGGGATGGGCCGGAAATATTGCCGCCGCAGCGGGAATGGCTCAAATGTTAGGAGTACCGGCGCCTTTAATTAAAGAGCGGCTGAAAAATTTTGATACTTTGCCAAACCGCTTAAATGTTATTACATTATCTGCCGGCGGCAGAATTATTAATGACGCCTATAACGCCAATCCGCTCTCTGTAATCAGCGCTTTGGAAGTAGGAAATATTTTTAAAGGGCAGTCTGATTATGTCGCGGTACTGGGAGATATGCTGGAATTGGGATCCGAGCGGATTGCCGGACATCGCCAAGTAGGGCGGGCCGCTTTTGAAAAAAAGGTGGATCGGCTGGTTTTGATCGGAACCCTGGCGGAAGAAGTGAAAACAGGCGCTATTCAAGCCGGCATGAGTATGGACAAAATAAAATTATTTTCTAACCGGGAAGATGGATTGGATTATTTACGGCGAATTTTAACCGGACGGGAAACAATTTTATTTAAAGCTTCGCGTGCTTTGCAGTTTGAGAAAATTATTGATGAAGTAGTTAAGGATTTTATTTAAATGAAATTGCCGTTGGGGAAATTTATTAAATTTTTAGGAGGGTAACTCCTGTGCAGGGATTTTTAGTAAACGCTATGGCCGCTTTCATTATAGCGATAGGTATTACTGTAATTATGAGCCCTCTGGTTATTCCTTTCTTGGCGCGCTTGAAAGTTGGACAACACATCAGAGATGACGGGCCTAAAACCCATTTGCGTAAAAATGGAACCCCTACTATGGGAGGAGTAATAATTATTACTGCCGTTATGGTGGCCAGTTTTCTGATGGCTGGCGCCAGCGCTGAAGTTCTGACCGCTTTATTGATTATGCTGGCTTTTGGCGGGATTGGATTTTGGGATGATTATATAAAAGTAGTTTTAAAAAGGTCTTTGGGGTTAAGGGCCCGTGAAAAATTGATTTTGCAGCTTACGATCGGCATTTTATACAGCCTGCTGCTGCTGGTTTATTTCAATCATGGAACCGGGATTATTATGCCGTTTACCGGACGCGTCGCGGATATTAGTTTTTTTTATCCGCCATTGTTAGTAATATTATTAATGGGTACTGCCAACGGGGTTAATCTTACCGACGGATTAGACGGACTAGCCAGCGGAGTAACTTTTTTGGTCGCGGTTACCTGGGCCTTGATTTGTGTTATGACAGAACATTATAATTTAGCGGTATTTTGCGGAGCTTTAGCGGGCGGCTGTCTGGGTTTTTTGATTTTCAACCGCCATCCGGCGCGCGTGTTTATGGGAGATACCGGTTCTATGGCTTTGGGCGGCGCGGTGGCGGCTATTGCGACTTTAACCAATTCTGAAATAGCTTTGATAATTATAGGCGGAGTTTATGTTATAGAAAGCCTTAGTGTGTTGCTGCAGATATTCTCGTATCAGTTATTTGGGAAACGTATTTTTTTAATGGCGCCCCTTCACCATCATTTTGAGCTGAAAGGGTGGAAAGAAACCAGGGTGGTGCATGCTTTTTATTTGTTAGCCGCCGTATTGTGCCTGATAGGATTTTTCAGTTACCGGGGAATTGGATAAACGCGTTAATTATTCAGGGAAAATTGTAAAAAATAAAGTTAGGGTGTGGGTATGATAGATTTTACAGGAGCTAAAGTGCTGGTGGCAGGTTTAGGTAAAAGCGGGATGGGAGCTGTACGCGTTCTATGCAGACGGGGAGCCTTGGTGAGCGCCTATGACCAAAAAGACCGGTCGCGTTTAGGCAGCGATTTGGTAAAAGAATTGAATACTCTGCGAGTACCATGTTATGCGGGAACCTTGCCTGAAATGGCGCATGATTCCTTTGATTTATTGATTTTGAGTCCAGGCGTTCCCAAAGAGACGGAATTGGTGCAAAGAGCATTGCGTCTTGGCATAAAAATTATCGGCGAGGTTGAACTGGCTTATCTTATTAAAAATAATGAAGTGGAATTTTTGGCTATTACCGGTACCAACGGCAAAACTACTACCACATCGCTTTTGCGTTATATTATGCGGCAATGCGGTTTGCAAGCGGAACTGGGAGGAAATATAGGCGTTTCTTTAGCCGCTCAGGTTGATAGCATGGACAAGGGGATACTATGTGTGGAGCTGTCCAGTTTTCAGCTGGATACGATAGAGCGGTTTTCCGCCCGGATCAGCGCGGTGCTGAATATTACCCCGGACCATATGGACAGGCATAAAACGATGGAGGCTTACGCGGCGTCCAAAGCCAATATTTTGAAAAATCTTTTATCTGATAATTACGCGGTGCTTAATTATGAAGATTTGGAAATTCGTAAAATGGCTGCTTCATGTAAAGCGCAGGTGTTGTATTTTTCCGCGAACCGGCCTTTGGAGTCAGGGATTTATATAGAAAACAATCGAATTACTATAAAATGGAAGGAAGAAAAGGTGCCTTTAACGGAATTGCCCAAATTGTCTCTGCGGGGGAAACATAATCTGGAAAATATTCTTTGCGCGGCGGGTATGGCATATATATATGGAGTGCCTGCCGCGGTTATAACGGATAGCTTAACCAGCTTTAAAGCGGTCAGGCATCGGATGGAGGAAGTATGTACTGTCAGGAATGTTTTGTATGTCAATGACTCTAAAGCCACTAATACTGAATCGTCGATAAAAGCGCTGGAATCTTTCTCGGAGCCCTTGGTTTTAATTGCCGGAGGACGGGGAAAAGGAGCTGATTTTTCGCAATGGGCGGAAGTGGTTAAAGCAAAAGTCCGAGAACTCGTGGTTTTAGGGGAAGATAAAACTTCCATATATAACGCGGTCGCGAATACTGGATTTACCAATATACACAAAGCGGAAGATTTCGAGCAGGCCTTTTATTTAGCGCATGAATTGTCGCTTCCGGGTGACGTGGTATTGTTGTCGCCGGCCTGCGCCAGCTGGGATATGTTTACGGACTTTGAAGAACGCGGGGATTTATTTTGTAAATTAGCTAAAGAATTGCAATATAGTGGGTAAGCTAGTGTCTGACCGCGTAAGTCCGTATTATCATTTTATGGCGTTATGGCACGAACCAGCTAAAAGAGCGTGTTTATAAATTGCCGGATTTATGCGTTTAAACACTAACATACAGGGGGAGGCTTATGGGGTGAGACTAAAAAAAGGACCGCCTGATTTTATTCTTTTTATAATCACTTTAACTTTATTGGGCATAGGTTTGGTAATGGTTTTCAGTTCCAGCTCGGTCACTGCCAATTTGGAAAATAATGACGCTTAT